>JBDKJT010000091.1:0-9052 GCA_039796475.1 Bacteroidota bacterium
TATTTCCACAACAAAACCTGCAAGAAAGGGTAGAAAACCTGATGGGTTTTTATGCCCTGTGGGGTAGTGATTTTATCCATCACTTATACCAGCACTCTTTAGCATTAGAGCAGCAGTTTGCTGTATTGCAACTTAGCAAATAAAAAAAGCAACCGGTTAACAGTTGCTTTTTATAAGTAGTTAGTAAGGCTTGCCTATTGATCAAATTGATTGGTAAAGCCAAAGCGCTTTACATTTTTTACACTCTCCATTACAATGTCATCCTGGTATTCTTTATAAGCCTCTAGCTTGCCGGCAATAGATGTATCATGCAGGGCCAGTATTTGCGCTGCCAGTATACCGGCATTTTTAGCGCCGTTTAATGCAACGGTAGCCACGGGTACACCATAAGGCATTTGCAGTATAGATAGTACACTGTCCCATCCATCCATCGAGTTAGATGATTTAACGGGCACACCTATTACAGGCAAAATGGTTTGTGCCGCTACCATACCGGGCAAATGCGCTGCCCCGCCGGCACCTGCAATAATTACTTTTAAGCCACGGTGTTTTGCTTGTTGGGCATACTCGGCCAGCCGCTGTGGTGTACGATGTGCCGATACAATGGTTAGCTCGGGCTCTACCTCAAACTGTCTTAATATTTCCGCAGCACCCTTCATCACCTCCAGGTCGCTTTCGCTGCCCATAATAATGCCTACCAATACCGGGGTAGAGGTGGTGCCGGTAGTAAGTTGTTCTGTCATAACGCTAATTTTTATCTCTTTTTTTGGAGGCACAATATTATTGATTTATTGCAATAATCAAAACAAAGCCTTTTTTTAAAAACTGGTTGGCGTTGCAAACGGTTGCTGATACAAAAAAAATCAGTATATATTTTTAAAAAATAAATATCAAACGTTTGCGTGGCTACCACTCATATAAATATTGTCTTTTTTGATTAGTTAGCTGTCTTATTGAAGTATTTTTAACCCGATTGCATAGGTAACTTTGCACTCTTTTTTAATATATCCAACATCTAATATCTAGCGATTGGCTTGAGGTAATGTAAAGTGACTATGGTAAGAAAAATCAGCAGTTTTGTGCAGTACTTTTTGTCTGCAGGTATTGTAGAAGGTATTTCATATGCCTCTCAGCGCAAGCGTATCGTTTTTAACAGGCTAAACTTTTTTAGTTTTTTTGTTACATTCTTTTGGATGCTGTTGCTGTTTTTTGTGCTGGACTTTAACAGCCAAAAAAGCGTACTATTGGTAAACTCCCTGCCCTTTGTATGCACCATTATTACGGCCATTTTAATGCTTAATCATAAAGACAGGGCCGCCATCCATTTTTCGTTAATTGTATACCCGCCATTAATATTTGTACTCTCCTGGATTACGGCACAGCCGATGATACTCAACTATATTTTTGTTTTTTGCCTGATGGCATTTTTCTTTTTAAACAACATCACCAAAATAGTACTGTTTTTTATTTACTACACGGTGTTTTATACAGCAGGCGTGGTTATTACTCACTTACGCCAGCCCGAGCTGTTGCTGGAAGTGTATGTAGAGGTTACGGTGTTTGCCCTTATTTATATTACCGGCTATACCATCAAAAAAGAAGTAGGCAAATACGAGCTGGAGCTAAAAAAACTTAATGCCAACCTGGATGAAAAAAACCAGGAGCTGCATATACAAAAAAAGATTACCGATGCACAGGCCATCAGCCTGCAGCAAAAATCGGTTGCACTAGCCGAGTTAAACGAACTAAAAACAAAAATCTTTTCCAACGTATCCAACGAGTTAAGTGACCATGTATACTTTGCCGATACCCTGCTAAAAGAAATAGAGAAAAAAGAGGATGCACACCATTATCTGATGCAAATGTTGCCCCATTTACGCTACCGGGCCGATAACAGTGTACAGGTAATAGAAAGGGTATTATCCTGGAGCAAAACATTAATGCAGCTATCTACCCCAAAGCCTCAATTGCTGGATATGGGCCACCTGGTAAAAGCCATTACCAGCATAGCACAACGCATGGCCAAAGCAAGGGATATCGATTTACTGGTAAAAACAGAAAAGGGCCTGAATGCTTTTGTAGACAGGGATATGATGGAGATTGCCCTGCGTAATATTGTAGACAATACCATTAACAGCGCCAAGCCCGGCAGCACCATTGGCATTAATGCCTTGCGTAAAGATTTTACCATTTTGCTGCAGGTGATTGACTTTGGGCCCAACCCATCCTCGGGCATTACCGTGGCAGAAGAGATAGTGCTAAACGGCAATAGCAGCCAGGCCCTGGTAAAAGAATTAGAAACGGGTATAGGGATGGCTTTAAGTAAAGAGCTGGTTGAAAAAAACCAGGGATCGTTTCAGCAGCAATACTGGGAAGATATGGGCAGCATTAGCCTCGTAAGCCTGCCTTTGTCGGAGATTAGTTTTGCTGGTTAATACCTGCCAAGCACCGGTATTGTTTACTCACTCATAATTTCGCCGGCCAGCAGCATCATTTCGGCCTCCGATACTTTTACCTGGTACAGGGCATCTATTAATCGGGTTTGTGCATTGCTAAAATTTACCTGCCCCTGCCTTAGCTCAACCGAGGTAATGCTCGACTTTTTAAACCGCTCGATATTGATGTAATTATTTTCTTTTACAATTACCAGGTTTTGCTTTTCCATTTCCACCAGCTTAATGCCATTGGTATAGTTAAGATAGCTGTTGGTTAACGAGCTGTTGAGTTGGTTGTGCAATTGCTCAAGGGCAATTTGTTGGTTTTGGATGTTGATGGCCGCCACCTGTACTTGCCGTTTAATAAGCCCGCCGTTAAAAATAGGCACCTGCAACCCAAAGGTACCCGATGGGCCATAGGTTTGGTTAAGCAGGTTAAACCCCGCCGCACTTTTATTGCGTACAAAATTATAATTGCCTCCAATGGTGGCGCTGGGCAGGCGCAGGGCATTTATTTCTTTTTTGGTTTGCATTAATACCGCAAGGTTGCCTTGTGCCAATAACACATCTGGGTTTTGGGCATTTACTTTTTGTTGTATGCTGGCAATATCTACCGGCCGGGCATGGCTAAAGGAGTCGGCCGTTTCAAACTCGGTGGCCGGGTTACGGGCCAGTATATTATTTAGCAGTGTTTTGCCAATTACAATATTGTTTTCGATGGTAAGCAGCAGCGATTTTTGTTCGTTTAAATCTACCTGTGCCTGCAGCAAATCGGGCTTGGCACTGCTACCCACATTAAACCTTGTTTCAGCAATTTTTAGCCGCTCCTGGTACAAGCTTATTACCTCTTTAGTAGCAATGGCCTGCTGTTTTAGCCGTACAATATCGTAGTAAGCCGCAATGGCCTCGTAAGCTTTTTGGTTTACCATTCTTCTAAAACCCAGCTCACCAATTTTTTCTAATTCCTCCAATCTTTTTTTAGTGGCAAACATGCCCATGCCATCAAATATGCGCCAGCTAACGGCAAGGCCTGCATTAAAATTATTTACCGATGCACCATCTCTTTTAATGGTAGTACCATTGGCCAGCTCTTGCTGAATATTATTAGAGGCCAGGGTTTTATTAAGCCCGGCGCTTACTACCGGCAATGCAGCACCCCAGTTATTATTAATACTGCTTATGCTGGCTTCGTTTTTTGCCATCACCACCTCAAAGTTATTTTTCATGGCAGCCGCAATGGCCTCCTGCAGGGTAAGCAGGGGTGTTTGTGCCATGCTAAACAACGGCGCTACTAACAGTACTAAGCAACTATATTTCTTCATTCACTTTCTTTTTGGATGATAGGTAAGAGTACATGGCAGGTATAATGTACAAGGTAAGTATCAGCGAAAACATAATACCGCCTACAATTACAATACCCAGTGGTATACGGCTGGTAGAGGCATCGCCCAGCGATAAGGCCAGCGGCAGTGCACCCAGGCTCATGGCAAGGCTTGTCATTAATATAGGCCGCAGCCTTGCGGTAGAGGCTTCTATTACGGCAGGTATCTTTTTTTGCCCGGCCAACAATTTTTGGTTGGCAAACTCTACAATTAAAATACCATTTTTTGTTACCAGCCCTATCAGCATTATCATACCAATTTGCGAAAAGATGTTGAGTGTTTGATCAAACAGCCACAACGATAACAGGGCGCCTGCCAGCGCCAGCGGTACGGTTATCATTATCACAAACGGATCTATAAAACTTTCAAACTGTGCAGCCAGCACAAGGTATATAAGTGCCAATGCCAGTAAAAAAGCAAAGCTGGTATTGCTGCTGCTTTCGGCAAAATCACGGGAGGTGCCGGTAAGGGCGGTGCTAAAACTATCGTCCAGCACTTTGGCTGCAATCTCGTTCATGGCTTTTATACCATCACCCACCGTTTTGCCGGTGGCCAGCCCTGCAGAGATGGTGGCCGATTTATACCGGTTAAAATGATAAATAACAGGCGGCGTACTTTCTTCCACCATATTTACCAGGTTATCCAGCGATATAGAGGTGCCGGCATTGTTGCGTACAAATATGTTTTTAAGATCGGCGGGGTCGTCACGGTCTGCTCGGGCTACCTGGCCAATTACCTGGTATTGCTTACCGGCACGGGTAAAATAACCAATGCGGCGATTGCTTAAGGCCAGTTGCAGTGCTTCGGAAATATCTTGTATGTTTACCCCCAGTGAGCTGGCTTTTAACCGGTCTATCAAAATACGCAGCTCGGGTTTATTAAACTTAAGGTCTACATCCACACCCTGAAAAACCGGGTGCTTATTGGCCTCTTCTAAAAATTGGGGCAGCTTGGCTTTTATCTTTTCAAAATCTACATTTTGCAATACAAACTGTACGGGCAGGCCACCGCGGCGGTTTACACTAATGGTTTGCTCTTGTATAATAAAGGCACGGCCCTGCGGAAATTTAAACAGGTTTTTGTTTACCATGTCTACAATTTGCTGCTGGCTGCGGTTGCGCTCTTGGGGGTCTACCAGCAGGGCACGTACAAAGCCGGTGTTTACCGATCCGGAGCCTGTAAAGCCCGGGGCAGTAACGCTGATGAGTACGGTGGTTTCTGGCACAGAGTCCATCACAAAGGTTACCAGCTGATCGATATAGCTATCCATATAATCAAACGAAGTACCCTCGGGTGCTGTAACCGACATTCTAAACTGGTTGCGGTCTTCCATCGGCGCCAGCTCGCTCTGTATATTTTTACCAATAAAAAAGATGATGGCAAAGCAGGCAGCCACTAATATAAATGCCACCCACCGTATACGCATAAACGCCTCAAGGCTTTTTTTATACCCGTTTTCCATCCCCCTGAAAAACGGTTCGGTAACATTGTAAAACCACGAGTGCTTGTGCACCTTACGGGTCATTTTTACATTTAGCACCGGCGTAAGCGTAAGCGATACAAAGGCCGATATTAGCACAGCGCCAGCCACCACAATACCAAACTCTCTAAAAAGCCGGCCCACAAAACCTTGTAAAAAGATGATGGGTAAAAACACTACGGCCAGCGTGATAGAGGTGGCTATTACGGCAAAGTAAATTTCTTTAGAGCCCTCTTTAGCCGCCTGCCATTTGTTCATCCCGGCTTCCATCTTTTTAAAGATGTTTTCCGTAACCACAATACCATCATCCACCACAAGGCCGGTGGCCAGTACAATGGCCAGCAGGGTAAGTACATTAATGGTAAAGCCGCACAGGTACATAATAAAAAATGCACCAATTAACGATACTGGTATATCTATCAATGGCCGTATGGCTATCAGCCAATCTCTAAAAAACAGGTAAATAATCAGTACCACCAGTACAAAGGCAATCAGCAGTGTTTCTTTTACTTCGGATATGGAGCGTTTGATAAACTTTGTTTGGTCCAGTGCAATATCCAGCGATATATCGCCGGGCACCTGTGTTTTTATTTGCTCGTATCTTTTATAAAACTCATCAGATATCTCTACATAATTACTGCCCGGCTGTGGTACAATGGCCAGTGCAATCATGGGTACGCCTTTTTCTTTTAAGATGCTCTCTTCATTTTCGGGGCCCAGTACTGCTTCGCCAATATCTTTTATGCGTATATCGCTGCCATTAAGGCTGCGTACAATTACATTGTTAAACTCCTCCTCTGTATTTAGCTTGCCAAAAGTGCGTACCGATAGCTCGGTGGTATTACCGGCTATTTTACCACTGGGCAGCTCTACATTTTGGCGCAGCAGGGCGGCCTGCACATCGCCGGGGGTAAGGCCATAGGCGCTCAGGCGGGATGGGTTAAACCATATACGCATGGCATACCTTTTTTCGCCCCAAATATTGATGGTGCTTACGCCGGGTATGGTTTGCAACCGCTCCAGCAGGTTGTTGTTAGCATATTCTGTTACCTCCAGCTGGTTACGGGTATTGCTTTGCACCGTCATAGACAGGATGGGGTCGCTGCTGGCATCGGCCTTGTTTACCACGGGTGGGGCATCAAGGTCTTCGGGCAGGGAGCGTACCGCCTGCGATACCTTATCCCGTACATCGTTGGCTGCCGACTCTAAATCGCTGTTAAGTTCAAACTCTACATTAATGCTGCTGGTACCCTGGCTGCTGCTGCTGGTAATATTTTTTACACCAGCAATGCCATTGATGGCTTTTTCAAGCGGTTCGGTTATTTGAGTTTCTATAATATCTGCATTGGCACCGGGGTAGCTGGTACGTACATTAATATTGGGCGGATCGATGGCCGGGTAATCCCGTACGCCCAAAAAACTAAACCCAATGGCCCCAAACAATATTATGATAACATTGAGTACAATGGCCAGTACGGGTCGTTTTAAACTTAACTCAGATATATTCACCGGATTGTATTTTTATGGCCTGCCGGCCGGGCTGCCTGCTGCTGTACTTGCTGCTGCAATTACAAGCTTGCGGGCAATGGCTGCAGCAGTTGTTATGGATTATTATTGCCAATCACTTTATTAATTTTTACTACAGCGCCGGGCTTGGTGGTAAGCAGGCCGGTAACCAATACGGTATCGCCGGTTTTTAAGCCGCTGGTAATTTCTATCATGGCTGCATTGCGTACACCGGTGGTTACCACTTCCATAGTGGCTACACCATTGCGGCTTACTATTACCTTTTTATCTTTTGCCTGTGGTATAATGGCCTGTGTGGGTATCATTAATGCCTGCTGGCTTTTGCCCAATGGCACCACCACTTTGGCAAAGGCGCCGGCGGTAAGTTTTGCATCGGTACTGGTAGAGACGGCTTTTACCCGAAGGCTTCGGGTATTGGCAGTAATATTATTTTCGCTGGCCATTACGGTAGCATTGTACAATGCCTGGCTGCCATCTATTTTAAACTTTACCAGGCTGCCGGCACCTAACTGGCTGCTGTATCTTTCCGGCACGGTAAAATCAAGCTTTAGCTGGTTTACCTGGCTTAGGGTAGCCACAATGGTTTGTGGATTAATGTAGGCGCCCATGCTAATATTGCGTAAGCCTATCCTGCCGCTAAAGGGTGCCCTTAACTCTGTTTTGGCAATGCTGGTTTTTAAAATATCAATATCAGCCTGCAGGTTGTTTACCGATAGCAGGCTAAGATCGTAATCTTGCTGGCTGATACCGTTAATGCGTAACAGCTCGGCCTGGCGCTGTTCGGTTTTTTCAGCAATCTCCAGCTGTACCCTTAATTTTTTTAGTTGCGCCAGCAAATCGGCATCGTATAGTTTTACCAGCAGGCTGCCCTTGCTAATGGCCGAGCCCTCTTTAAAAAAAATGCCTGTAACCCTGCCCGATATCTCGGGCTGCAGGGTGGTTTCTTCAAAAGGTGCTAAGCTGCCCGGCACTTCTATCTCATCTTGCAGGGGGGCTGTGGCGGCTACAAACACATCTACCTTAGCTGGTGGGGTGGCGGGCTTGGCCGTGGGGCTATTGGCTTGTTTTTTATCGGAGCAGCTGGTGGCTGCTAACAGGCATATACCCGTGGTAATACATATTGCTTTTGTTGTTGCTATCACCTTTATCGTGGTTTATTGTAATAATAAATAAGCATACCTGTATGCAAGGTAAGGAGGTACTGCAAGTTGCAGCATTGTACGCACAAGTGCTGGTACTAATGTACCAACGGGCTATATGCCTGATAAAACTGTTATGCCTGGCTTATTACTTTAAGCGAATGGCGGATGCGGTTTACCTGGTGCAGCAGCTCTTGTTTTTCTTTACTCATTACCGTTACATGGCCCATTTTGCGGCCGGGTTTGGTTTGGGCTTTGCCATACAGGTGTACAAAGGCATTGGGTATTTGCAGCACCTGCTGCAGGCCCTGGTACTGTGCCGGGCCGGTATGGCCATCGGCCCCCAGTATATTTACAATGGCGGCGGGTAATATGGCATCGGTATTGCCCAATGGGTAGTGCAGCATAATGCGCCACAGCATATCAAATTGCGATGAGTAGTTGGCCTCAATGGTATGGTGGCCACTGTTGTGTACCCTTGGGGCGGTTTCGTTTACATACACTTCGCCCTGCTTATCTACAAAAAGCTCTACCGCAAAAATGCCCGGACTTTTTAGTGCCTTTACCACCGCAATGGCAATGGCCTCCATACGCCAGGTAATTTTTTCGGGTAGCTCAGCCGGGCTTATTTGGTAGCTCAGCAGGTTAAGGTCGGCATCAAACACCATATCCACCGGTGGGTACAGGGTGGTTTGGCCATCGGCCCCTACGGCCACTATCAGGGCAATTTCTTTATCAATGGGTACCATTTTTTCTAATACGGCGGGTGCATCAAAGCCGGCAGGTATATCTGCTGCTGTACGCAATACCTGTACGCCCCGGCCATCGTAGCCGCCTTCTGCCAGCTTGTGTACGGCCGGTAAAAAATGTTGCTGCTGCTGCAGCTCGGCGGCATTTTGTGTAAGCACAAATGCGCTGGTGGGTATTTGGTGCTGCTGGTAAAATTGCTTTTGGGTTATTTTGTTTTTGATGGTACGCAGGGCAGCCGGGGTGGGGTATACCTGCACCCCCTCTTTTTCCAACTGCTCCAGTGCATCGGCATTTACACTTTCTATTTCAATGGTAAGGGCATCCAGCCCTTTGCCAAAC
>JBDKJT010000092.1:0-36556 GCA_039796475.1 Bacteroidota bacterium
CTGCGTTTATGAAATACACTGCAACATTTTTTTGGGTTTGCCTGGCTACCTCAATTATTTCATGCAGCAAACAACAACAACCAACACAGCCAGATCCGTCTTTGGCGGGTGATTGGAAAATGACGCTTTATATTGACAGTACCAGGGGAATAACAGAAACTAAAGCCGAATCGTACCTTAATTTTAATCCATTTATGGCTACTACCCCCTACCCACCAGCTGGCGATGTGGTAATGAAAATTTCTTTTACCGATGCAACGGAATTAACTGGTAAAATTGAAGGCAATACAATCTTTAATGGCTTTGTTATTGGTTTTTCCCGTACGCCCGGTTATCAATTTACCACTAATGGCGGCATATGGACGTTATCACTGGATCCACCTTGGGGCCAATATTTTTATAACTGTATGCAAACAGCTAATGCATATGGTTTTGATGCTGCATTGCGGCTATTAATTAAGTCGCCCACAAAAACACTTGTATTTGTAAAGCAATAAACAAGGTATTGCAGCATATTGGCTTTATGTGATGTGGTAAGGCACAACGTTCAGGGCTTGCCGCAGCTGTGGGATTAGCATTTCGTGAGCGTTACCGCTGATGATTTAAAATGTTCGTTGAATTTAAGATTTGATGATTAAAGTTGTTTGTGCAGCCGGTACTGAAGTTGGGCTATGTAAAACTGCCGATTGAGTTTCCATCCAGCAATACTTGCGGCAAACCTCATGTTGGCAGCAGTACTTTGTGTTTAGTAAGCTTGCACTAAAACTTCTGTAGGTATACGCCATTGTTGATGCAACTGTCTAATCATTTCTAACGAAAGTTTGCGTTTCCGGCTTAGTATTTCACTTGCACGACTTTTTTGCCCTACGATATTGGCTAAGTCTGTTTGTGTCATTCCCAATTGCTCCATTCTAAATTTTATAGCTTCAACAGGGTCTGGTAAGTCAATGGGAAATTTTTCATCTTCGTACTTCTCGATTAAAAGACTTAATATTTCTAATTCGTCACCCTTGGGTGTCCCTTTTTTTGAATCAAAGATATTCTCAAGCCGAAGCATTGCTTGCTCGTAATCTTTCTTTGTCTTGATAGGCTTGATATTCATCTTAAATAACTTTTGCGTTCACTTTGTCATATTCGGAATGCGTTCCGATAAAACGTATCCAAACTATTTGATAATCAGAATTAATTTTCACTATTAGGCGGTACGAATTGCCTTTTATATTGAACACTATCCTGTCGTTGCCAATAATACTTGCACTTGGGTACTCAACTTTAATCTCATTGGGGGTTGTCCATTCGGCTTTAGAAGTCTCCTGAAACCATGCTTTTAGTTGTTGCTCACTATCATTGTGCCTTTCCCAAAATTCTCTAAGTATCTTTTTTGCAATTACTCTCAACTCCTTTATTTTGTCAAAAGTAAGAAAAGTTACCAAAATGGGAAATTTTAATTTAAAGTGGAAGGTCTATGCGTATTGTTACCAACACAGCCAATGGTAAATTGGTTTAATAAACAAAGTTTATCTGTTCGTTTATCCTTGCTATCATAGCGGCCAACTTACTCACCTCAATCAGCAGTAATAAATAGTGCCCACTGCCAATATTTTATTTACATTAGTAGAGTATCCGGTAATAGCCCGGCTCCATCGTTCACTTAAAACCAGCCATATAAGCAGTAACAATACCAACCGTATGGCCAGCTAATGTACCATGTTTAAGTTTTTGCAATCACCCCGTTTTCAACAATATTTTTATGCCATCCTGCTTTTTGTATTGGCAGCACTGGCCTTGTACGATCCGTTGCGTAACCAGCCGGGTATACAAAGCCTGGGCTGGCTGCTGGTATGGGCTGCCATACTGGTATTTATACAAGGCTTTAGGCGAGCATCTGTAAAAGAGCGCAATGCCGCCCACACCAGTGCATTGGTAACCCTGTTGCTTGGTTTTTTAATGATTAATGTAAACGCATTTGTTAGCACAGCACTATACCTGTTTGCCTGCCTGTTATTTGGCTTTGATGGCATTCGCCAATTAAGGTTATGCATACAAGCAAAAAAAAATAACCAACGATACCTGCCTGCGCTTTTTGCAGCTATTGGCAATTTAGCCGTATTACTGGTTATATTATTTCTGCGGGGCAAAGCTGCAGAATGGACGCTTGCTATAGCCGGTGGCTTGCGTATTGCTGGCATGGCTATCGAAATTTTATCTGCGCCATTGGGTGAAATGGAAGAAGTGGGGGAAGATGTGGTACAGGCACTGGGCTTACAAAATCACCCTGAAATAAAAAAGATAGCTGCAGATATACAACAAAAAGAAAGCGCCCGGGCTATTATAGACCGCTATTGGATTACCACTTTTTTAGTGCTCTTATTTTTTATTCACCTCGGCCGCATGGGGCTCGATCGTTCGGCCACCGGTATATTATCGCCTTTTGTGGCGCTGGTAGGCGATATTGTTATAGCACTTATTATTGCCTATGCCATTATAATACCCTCTATGAGCCTATTCCGTAAGCTATCAAGGCCTGTGGAAAAAAGACTTTGGAACTGGGTGCTGCAAAAACCGGCGGAGCAACGTAGTGCTGTATTGCTGCGTACACCGGTACAAAGCTGGCTAGAGTTAAGGCTTAACCGTACGATAAGGTTAAGAAAAGCGGGCTATTCATTTAAAACGGCGTTTAGAACGGGGTTACAAACGGGCTTGCCCTATGCCGCCTTGCTGGCAGCTATTATCCCTGTTTTTGGTATGAGCTGGTATTTTGATACAGAAAACTGGGCCTCGGGTATTTGGGATGGTTGGGCCGCCAAACGGGCAGATGACTGGCGGATGGCCATGGTAAAATCCATCAACCCACAACCCACAGCCAGCAGCTTTACCCTGCATCCAAAGGGTGTGACAGACACCGCCAGCTTTTCTTTTTTGGTAATTGGCGATCCCGGCGAGGGTGATGCTTCTCAATACATTTTACACGACCAAATTGTAACGGCTGCTGAAAAAGAGCAACTAAAATTTGTGGTAATATCCAGCGATGTGGTGTACCCTGATGGCGCTATGAAGGATTATGAAAAAAACTTTTGGCTACCCATGAAGGGTGTTAAAAAACCCGTATATGCCATACCCGGCAACCACGATTGGTATGATGCACTGGAAGGATTTGCGGCTACATTTTACGATAGTACTTCCGCAGTATTATCAATGAATGCCCGTAGAGCAGCCGATTTGCATCTTACCGCTGCCACGGTGGAAAAAGTAGATAAACAAATTGCCGAAGCCAATCGCTTACGCAGCTTATACCAGGTGCCCACCGGCTACCAGCAAACCCCTTACTTTCAAATTCAAACCAGCAATTTTGCCTTTATATGTGTAGAAACAGGCGTAATGAGGCGTATTGATGATATACAAATGAGTTGGTTAAAGCAGGCACTGGAAGCTGCAAAGGGTAAATTTATTTTTGTATTGCTGGGGCATCCCTTTTATGCCATTGGCGAATACCAGGGAGATATGAACCCCGACTTTGCTGCCCTGCATCAATTAGTAAAACAATATGGAGCCACCATTGCCATGGCTGGCGATACACATGATATGGAGTATTATTTAGAGCCTTTAAAAGGTAAAGATACAGGCCGTGTATTGCACCATTTTGTAAATGGCGGGGGTGGTGCCTACCTAAGCCTTGGCGCTGCATTAAAACCGCCCCACCTGATGCCCGAAAAAATTTGGGCCCACTACCCCGCTGCAGCCCCGTTGATTGCCAAAATTGAAACCAATAACAATTGGATGAAAAAACCAGCCTGGATTTGGACCAAGCGTTTTAATGGCTGGCCTTTTAGTGCCGAGTGGCTGAGTGCAGCTTTTGATTACAACAATGCACCTTTTTTTCAAAGTTTTATGGAGGTAGAAGTTAACCCCGGCCAAAACCGGGTTACGCTAAAAGCAATGGGCATTAACGGCCCTTTAAAATGGAGCGACCTGGAGTATAGTGGAGGGCTTTTACCAGCGGGCCAATCAACTAGTGCACCGGCTGAATGGCATTTTACGTTAAAGCAATAAAAAAAGGCCGTGATGAACAGCCTCTTTTACAACTTTATAATTGGTACAATTATTTATCAGATGGATTGCGTTTACCAATGCTCAACTTTTCGATAGTTGCTTGCAACCTGGCCTGCTTGGTTTCTTCTTTTTTAGCGCTGTTAATCCACAACACATATTCTTTTTTATTGGTAAAAGAAAGTGTTTCAAAAAAAGCATTGGCTTTTTTGTTTTTGGCAAACAGGTGTTGCAGCTCAGCAGGGGCCGTAATAGTTCTGGATTCTACATCAATACCAGAAAGATCCACCTCGGAAGTAAAAGATCTTTTGATATTTTCTGGCTTTTTAAACCGCATCCCACACCATACGTTGTCCAGTGCAATTGAGCGAACAGTTTCCAGGCCATGCTGGCGGATACAATCCCAATTACAATCCCGGGCAAGATCGCTTACAATTTTTGAAGACACTTTTGGATAAGCAATCCACAGTTTGGCATCGGTAGCCAAGGCCGGAACCACATCTTTTAAAATATCCTTTAACTGGTTGTGAGAGATAGCAAAAACCAAGGCAAAGTCAATTTTTTTTGACTTAAGCAAAGGCGTAACATTTTTGGAAAACGACAACTTAATAAACTGTTTTTCCAGTGTAGAAGGTAAACCCTGGATGAGTAAGTTTTTTTCATCTTTAAGTTGAAGTTTTTCAATCGCCGACAGTGAAGGTGCTAATACTTCCATGGTAAGAGTTTAAACAAAGTAGGCAAAATTAAGCATTTTTTACGGTATCCACAAGCTTACCGGGGGCAAAAAACAAAGCCCGCCCAATATGGGCGGGCTTTTGCAGCGGTTAAGCAGGTTATTTGCCGATGAGCTTATAGTATTTAAGCGCTTCATCCATATAGCTTTGTAATTTGGCTATCCTGTTTTCGTCTGACGGGTGGGTGGCCATCAGCTCTGGAGGTTTTTGTCCACCCATTTGAGCCATTCTTTGCCAAAAAGGGATGGCTTCCCGTGGGTTATACCCAGCCATGGCACAAAAAATAAGACCAAATTGATCTGCCTCATACTCTTGTTTACGAGAATTGGGTAGCAAAACGCCTATTTGGGCTCCCGGCTCATATACCGAACGGAAGATACCATTTACCCTTGGATCGGTGCTGGTAAGCACATCGCCTACCGTACCCAGCCCTTGTGCCAGCATAGCCTGGCTCATCCGTTCGTTTCCATGACCAGCTACGGCATGGGTAATTTCGTGGCCCATTACCACAGCTAATGCCGCTTCGTTTTGTGCTACAGGCAATAAACCTGTATAAACCACCACTTTACCACCGGGCATACACCATGCATTTACTTCTTTGCTATCTACCAGGTTAAACTCCCACTGATAGCCGTTTAAAATAGCCGCCTTGCCCTGGCTGCTGTAATATTGTGTAATGGCTGTAGCTATCCGATTGCCCACACGCCTCACCATTTCTGCATCTTTATTTACTGAAGAATTGAGCACTTTATTTTTGGCTAAAAAACTGCGGTATTCTGTCAGCGACATTTCTTGCAGCTGGCTTTCGGAAATAAGTTTTAGTTGGTTTCTGCCGGTAACCGCATTTCGGGAGCATCCCGTTGTTAATGCCAGCACCACCAGCAATGGGGTAATCGTCTTTATCATTTGTATCAATTTTATGAATGATAAACAATTGGCGTACCAATACACCAAGGCGTATTGTTAAAGAAAATAAACAGGTGAGAAAATGGCTGGGTTATTTGCCAGAACGGGCGGCTTTTCTTCTATCCCGGTATTTTAAAATGGGTACCCGGTTTTCGCTGCCCCTTAGTAATTTGATGATATTTTTTTGATGCGTAAGTATAATCATACAGGCTACGAGTACGGCAAACACCCGGTAGAGTACCACATCGTCGTTCCAAATCCACAAAACGCATACCGGCAACGCAATGCCTGCCAGTATTGAGCTAAGGGACACATATCTTGTAAGAAATAATACCAGTAAAAAAACACCCACACAGCTGGCAGCAATTACCGGCTGTACGGCCAGTATCATACCAAACAAAGTGGCTACGCCCTTACCGCCTTTAAATCCTGCAAATATGGGGAAAACATGCCCCAGCACTGCTGCCAGGCCAAGGCCTACCATCAGGTTTGTACGATCCCACTCGTTGCTTAAATAATAAGGAAGAAAATTGTACAGGGCTACGGCCATCATGCCTTTTAAAATATCAAAAACCATTACAACGGTGCCATATTTGGAGCCCAGTACCCTAAAAGTGTTGGTGGCTCCCATATTACCACTGCCGTACTCCCTGATATCAATACCAAAAAAATGCTTACTGATAAGTAAAGCGGTTGGTATAGAACCAATCAGGTATGCAATAATAATTAAAAGCAGTTCCTTCATTGTTTCTTAGTGAGTTGAGGTGCAAATATAGTTTTTTTTACATGGCCACCATGCTAAAAACTGGTTAACCTACAACGTTTAATCTAAATTTTTATTTTCTCACAAACTATTGATATCCACTCATTTCGTTGTAACACAAGTACTTGGGCCAGCCCATTTTTTTGTGCACATGCAACGATTGCAGCTTCATCAGTTATTAAAAAGCCGCTTAGCAATACTTTACCCCCGGTATTACAGGCTGCACTAATAGCGGGCATGGCCTGCAATAGTACATTAAGGTTGATATTGGCCAGTATTACATCGTACTGCCCGTTGGCAGGCACTTTATCTGCCTGCTGTACAACGGTTAGCTGGCAATTATTTTGCCCGCAGTTTTCTATGGCATTGGTAATACTCCATTCGTCGTAATCGATGGCCAGTAATTGGGTGGCACCTAATTTTTCGGCTAAAATAGCCAGCACGCCAGTACCTGTACCAAAATCCAGTACACTTTTACCGGTAAAATCAATATCCTTCATTAACCGGATCATCATATACGTAGTGGCATGGTGGCCGGTGCCAAAACTCATTTTTGGGGTAATAATTACCTCGTGCTGTACCGATTGTATAGCGGGATGAAAGTGCGCCCTGATAGCAGCAAATTGCTCCACAATTACCGGCTCAAACTCCGATTCCCATTTTTGATTCCAATTAATATTTTCGATGCTGGATTTTGTATAGGCCAGTATGGCAAATTTTTCGAGTGTTTGCTCAAAATCTGCCTGGCTAAAATTTGCCTCAGGTATAAACGCCAGCAGGGTAACCCCTTCTTCTACAAATCCATCAAAGCCCTGGTTGGCTAATAATGCAATTAACTGCTCGGCCTCCTGGTGATTATGTGGTTCAAATTCAAATTGTAAAAAATTCATTGCCCATATTTTATTGTATGATAATCAGCAATGGCTTACCCGTTTCTGTAACTGTTAGCTGGTAACTGCCATCCGCTTGTTGTTGCAAATTTTTGTAAGGTTTATTGTTTACAATCACCTTACCCTTTAACATCATGCCGTGCAAAACCAGGTTGAAGTTTCGTTTTGCAGGCATTGCTTTATATATGCCTTTGGCAGCAATGTAAAATTGCAAACCGCCAGCCTTGGGTGTTACCGTAAATTGAGTTATCCTGTAATTGCCGGTTGCCAGCACATCTTTTGTTTCGCCATCATCGTCATACATGATAGCGGTAGTGGCGCTGTCTGCTTTGTAATAGTGCAGCTCCAGTTGGTTTAATTTATCAGCCGCTATATTATTTACAGCTGCGGCACTCAGCGGTATGATGCTTCCGGCTTTGATAAATACGGGTATGGCATCGGGCTTAAGTGAGGCTGTGTGCCAGCTATTACCCTGCAACAAAGTATTGCTGTTGTTGGCATACCAACCACCACCTGGCAGGTATACGGCCCTGGTAAGGGCATTTTTTTCTAGTACAGGCGCTACCATTATTTTATCGCCCCACATAAACTGGTCGGCGGTATGATAGGTATTGGTATCTGCGGCAAAATAATAATAAAGCGGTGCTACCAAGGGCTGGCCTTGGGCTGCCTGCAGGTAAGCCAATGTATAATTATAGGGCAGCATGGCATAGCGCTGCTGCACTACCTGCCTGGCGTAACTGCGGTAAGGCTCGGGCATTAGGGCTGGTTCGCTGTTAAAGCTAAAAGCGTTTTTATCTACCTCGTACAAGGCGGTACCATGCGGCCTAAAGATGGGTGTATAGGCAGCAAATTGCAGCCAGCGTGTGTACAATTCAAAATCACCCTCACCGCCGGCAAAACCACCAGCATCTGCATGTATATAAGGTATACCGCTCATACTCATCCCCTGCATTAAGGTTAGCTGTGCTATAAAGCCACTCCAGCTGCGGCTTACATCGCCACTCCAGGGAAAAATACTGTAGCGCTGGCTACCGGCAAAACCCGACCTGTTTAAATGAAACAAGCGTTTGGAGGGATAATGGCTGCTGTATTTTTCGTACAACATTTTATTCCAGTAATGGCCATAAGCATTGTGTACTTCATCTGCACCAAATTTTCGTTGGTAGCCCAAATCGGCAAGATTGTGCAGCATACCTGCAGGGTGCTTTTCTGGTTCTCCCAAATCTGTCCACCAGCCCGCTACACCATTGCTAATTTGTTTTTGGTAATGATTGGCCCATATCCAGTTGCCAGCATCTTTTCTAAAAATATCCAGCAGCCCTCCATAGCCAAAATAAAAATTGGTAAGCCTAAATGGTTTTCCAGAAGAATCTACTGCACAATAACCAATGGCTTGTTGGTAATTTTTGGTTTGCTCCAGTATAAAGGGTTCGGTAATTAAAATGGTTTGTACATTTTTCTTTTTAAAATCAGCCATCATTTGTACCGGGTTGGGCCATTGTTGTTTATTCACCCAATCAAGGTTGCCCAAAGTGCCTTTAATACTGTCTCCAAACCAAAACAAATCAAATATGATGGCATCATGCGGTATTTGCTGTTGCTGCATGGCATTGTTTATTGCTATGGCCTGTTGCTGGCTGGTATAGCCAAAGCGGCTTTGAAAATTACCCAAGGCCCAACGGGGTGGCAGTGGTTGGCGGCCTGTTAATTGAAAAAATCTTGATAAAATCTCCTGGTAATTTTTTCCCTGGATGATGTAAACATTTAGCTCGCCACTGCTAAAGCCAGCCTCCAGTATCCCCGAATCTGATTTACCAATATCGGCATAGCCCCGGGATGCATTGTCAAAAAATAAAGCATATCCATTGGAAGAAGTGAAAAAGGGTACTGAAAAATTAAGATCATCGGCACCATCCGTATAACCATACCATGGATTATTATACAACTGAAACCGGTACCCACGCCTGTTAAGTGGCAGTGCCCGCTCGCCGCCACCAAATATTTTTTCGCCGTTTTGCAAAGATGTCCGAATTGCATAGCCCCCTTGCCCGGTTTTGCCACCTGTAAATACCACACCCGGTAAACTACTTAGCGCAACACCGCCACCGGGCTGCTGCTGCAACTTTACCAACAGCCTGGATGGCTTGGCTATTACGGCATTGGTGATATTTTCGTTGGTTTGATAGCCTGCCGGCGTGTATACCAATTTTATTGCAGCACCATAGCTTACCGCATGCCAGCTACCGGCTGCATCCTGCGCCGATACGCTGCTGATACAACAAAATAGCCAGCCCGCAATAATTAGTACATACTGGTGCCTCATAGCAATGAAAATTTTTTGGCAATATACACTTACGCAAACAAAAATACCTGTTCATTAAAACTGAACAGGTATATTATTTATAAAAATCAGGTACTATCGATCTTTTACTACCATTGTTTTTACCCACTTATCATGCCACATTTGTGTGCCCATAAAAGCGCTGATAAATTCAAAAGGCACAATACGGCAGAGCGTACGCATCAATGCTTGCCCGTAGGTAATGGGTGCACCATCTTCGGTAATTACTTTTGTTTTGGTAACCATTTTACCCACTGTTTTGCCTTTACTGCCTTCGAGTAAAATGTAGTAAATAAAAAACAGGCTGAAGGAAATTAGGTAATACAAACCCAGGCCGGCACCCGACTCGGCTGTAAGTGCACCTGTTAAACCAAAAACAAAAGAAATAATGATTACAAAAATGTAATAAACAATAATGTCTATCAGGTAATTGGCAAAGCGCTGGCCAACAGTAGCCGGTTCGTAAACGGGCTGATCGAAATCATTTAATAAATTGGTTTGTTCCATTGGTAATTTTTTCTTTTCAAGATAACTAAGTTTTGTACAAAGGCAATGTTTATGCAGCCCCTATTTTCCACCAATCGCTTTACTAAGTGTGTATAACCAACTGTAAGGGATGCCCCAATAAATCAAGCATTGCCTGCAGGCAGCTGCAGGTTAACCCCTACCCTTATGGCTTTAAGCCCGGATACCCCTTGCAACTCTTCCAGCTCTAAAAACTCAAGGTCGTTGTTTAAAATGTGGTTTTGCTGCAGGTAATTAATATAACCACTGTACTCAGTAGCTTCTTTTTGATTAAAATATACCACTGCAATCTTACCAGGTTGTGTTAACCGTTCTTCGGTGTCTTTAATATGGACTTTATCAATGCGCTTTTTTACCACATGGTAGCGGATATTGTAAGCACCTTCTACATCAAATCTTTTTTCATCCCGCCTAAAACGGATATCAATGGCATTGGAGTGTACAAAAATAAGCTGGGTAGTTTCTACCGGTGTAAGCAGCTTTGGCTGCATATTGTGAGTAAGCCGGGTAAGCGTAGCCATTGAAGACAATTGCATAAGCCGCAAATTTTTTAAAAATATTTCGCTGTAAGGTTTGCCCGGTGTAATAGATTGGCCTATGTAAATATCATACTCTACACCATCGGTTCTAAATTTTTCGAAGTAACAAGGGTATGCTTGCTGTACTTCTTTTCTAAAATCGTTGATATAACTGTTTACCGCACTTACCACCAGCGACATTGATTTTTCGAGCTGCCGTTTGTATTGATGGGCTATACCGGTGCGTTCGTCTACCGCATCAAAATATTTATCGGCAATGGCCTGTATGCCCGGCTCCCGGTTGCTAAACTGGCGTAAAAAAGGCAGGATATCATTTTCTAAAAAATCGGTTAGCCGGGGCTGCTGGTAAAAAAGCGATGCATTGGGTTTGATGGTTTCTATCCAGCGGCGGGTTTCGTAAATCCGCTCGTCCAGCAACATAAAACCGGTTTGCTGCTTTAGTTGCTGCAATACATCCAGCAATACTTCAAACTGTACAGATAAGTCTTTATTGAGTGCTTCGTTTCGTTCGATGGTAGAGTTACGGATATCAATACCCCCATATAACGGATGTACATGCTCAAAAATAATTTTATCAGGTTCGGGGGCTTCTACGCCCGATTTTTTCTTTTGTAAAAAATGCCAGGCCACCTCATTAAATTTCCATTGCACCGAAGGTTGCAGGCTGGTAAATTTTTCTTTAATCACACTATCAATTTCATCCTGAAAATCAGCAAGGCAGTTTTGCATCAATTGCGCCAGCAACTCCTTGGCAGGATCGAGGGCGCTTAAAAAACGTTCGGTAATCAGTGCCTTTTTAAAACTATATGCTTCTATTGCGCCAACCATTTTTTGATTGTAATAAACCGGAAATAATACATAGGCTTTTACATTTGTTGCTTTTAATACACGTGCCACATCTGAGTTAGATGGGCCAGCCGTATCCAAATCGCCATAGTACAACAACTTGGGTTTTGCAATAAATTGCTCTATTAAGGGCAGGCTATAATTGGCAATACCCGTTTTTAAACCAGTATCAGCAAAAAGAATACTTTGGCAATAAGCATCAAGATCATCTACCAACTTTCCATTTATTTTAAACAAAGGAAGTATATTAAACTCCACCTCATTGCTGCCTACCAGCTCTTTTAACGACTGTATGATTGCCGGAAATGCTTCGGTACTACCCTCAGCCCGGTTGTGTACAATCCTGTCTCTGATGCTGTCTAACGCAAAGCGTTGTGTAACGTCGGCTACCGTAATAACAGTAAACCCTGTAAACGAAAACATTTCTACCGGCAGTAACTGTTGTAGTTTGGCCATTACATCCGAATCATCTGCCTGCAACTCCATTAATTGATCGTCGATAGCGGGCAGTGTACCTTTTACCTTTACCTCTACAAAATCGGTGTTAAGCGAAAGCTGGTAATTTCGGGTAAGCCGGGTGTTGGAATCGGTGATGCTGCGTACCATAATTGTTTTGGCAAAAAAAGGTATGCCATAAAAATACCAGAGTATGTGTGCATAAAACGTTTCGAGCTTGCTTTTTGCAAAATCTTCATAGGCCTGGCTGTCTTCCTCCAGCTCATACTCAACATTAATAGCATCTTCTATTAGCTGGTAAAAGGGATTGGAGCCGTATAGCAATAACGGCGACATGGGTACGCAAAGCCCCCAAAATACTTTGCGCTCATCTTCCACCACATTAGAGAGTACCACATGCAGCAAATCAAACAACGATTTGTATTGATCCAGCCCATCCAGGGGGATATTTTGTTCCAGCTCGGGGTAAGGGCTAAATTTTTCAAGCACTAACCTCAATACATCTTTTTTTACCGAATCTTCATCCTGCAACCGCAGCCTTACATAATTTAAAAATGGCTTAAAAGATAAATGTGTATCTGTTACCAGGTCTTTATCCATCCCATGCTTTAGCATGTACATTGTTTTTAACTGCATAGTTTGTTTGTTTGTTTGGCTTGCCCGCCAATATTTAAAACCGAAAGCCCATGGTAAAATAAGGATACCAACCCTCGCCCGATCGCCCCATTACAAAATTAAAAGCAACCATTGATGCTGGCGAAAAATAAATTCCGCCACCAAATCCATGGTGCCAAGTGCCAGCCTCGCCGGCTTCTTGCCATACCCTGCCCACATCCCAAAAACCGGTAATACCCAACTGGCCGGGCAAAATATAATTGGCCACATCGGCTAGTTTAATACGCAACTCCAGGTTGTTATAAAAACTATGGTTACCAGCAAAACGATACTGCCGGTAGCCCAACAAATTTTCGTGCCCGCCAATAAAAGCAGATTGATAAAAGGTGGTTTTACCAAAGCTTACAGTACCGCCTAATCTTTCTGCCAGTATAATGGTAGCTTTTTTATTAAGGCTTTTATACAAAGCAATTTCGGGTATTAGCTGTGCATAATTTTTAGCATATTTACCCAGGCCTTTGTATGCCTGCAATACAATGCTGATATAACTACCCCATTGTGGAATGATTTTGCTATTGCGCCGATCGCTGATGTAATGCGATGAAAACCCAACATGCAGTTTATTTTGCTGTACCGTGGCACTATCATATGAGCCAATAAGTGACGGATAAGAAATTAACCTGCCGATATTATCATCTGCATCAAAACGGTAATAATAAAGAGACGGCCCCACGCTGAGTATACCCGCTTTATTACCCTGCCAGCGCACTGCCGGATCTAACCGGTAGTTACTAAAACGAGTGCGGTAGTATCTTAAAAAATCGCCAGTTTTATCAAATGCTGTTTGGTTGCCCCTGCCAAAAAAATTGATGGTATTGTTAGGCGCCTTTACCACGGCCTGTAATAGCAAATCTGTTTTGCCCCATACATCCGTCCACTCACTGCTGTACCTGGCCTGGTAGGCGCTGGTAGAAAATGAGTGCCCGATTAAAAGCTGGTGCATACTGGCAAAAGGTTGTTTTCTAAAACCCTCTTGCCGGGTGTATTTAAATCCTGCACCCATTATCAACCCATCATCGGCATTAATACCGGCCAGCAGCAGCGGCATCCAGGTATTATACAGGTTAACAGGCACAAAAGCAGTGTGTGCACTATCCTGGCCTATTTTTTTTACCAGCCGGTTAACATCTATCCCGGTAAAACTACCACCCGGTTTAATGTACAAGGGTACTTTGTGAGCAGATGCCTGTACATTAAAACTTTTGGCTCCATTGCCGCCAATAAGCCTGATGCCAATATTTGCTGCCCTGTTGTTAAGCACCACACTATCTGCACCATCACCCAGGTAAATTCTTATTTGCTTTGTAAGCGATGCCTCGTAAGTTTTGTTCATCAGCTGCTCTTTAACAGCACCAGATTTATCAATTTTTGATATGGTTACCTGCACCGCCCCTGCACTATCGGTAATATATACCAGCTCGTTTTTATCACTGAGTTGTATGTCTGCAATTTTTTGGATAAAACAATAATACCGATCCATTGCCGCTGGCAGATTTTGCCGGCGCATTTGCAGGGTATGCAGCAATTGCCGGCTACGCATGTTATAGGCTGCTGCCGGCAAACGGCTTAGCGCCTGCTTCAATACATCATCTGTAACCGCTGCGGTAAAGGCTGCAGACTGTGTAGCCCATTGCTGCCGGCTTAACTGAAAGGCGGGATAGGCATTTACAAACCTTGTTTTATAAAGCAACCACTCCACTTTTGTAATATGATCATCAAAATTGCGGAGGGTGGGCAGCAAGTATCCGGCAGCTGCCAGCTTGGGAAAAAGGCCTTGCGTTACATGAAAAACCTGGTCTCTATCCCGGGGCACCCCGGTATAATATTTATTTTTCCCTTTGCTGCTGTTATGCCATCTCCATTGATCTTCGTGCCGGTCCCAATCGCCGGTAAACGCATCCAGCATACGGGCAGTTAAAAATGCTGTAGCATCAAAATTATTATCGTTATCTTTTTGCAGGTTAGCCTTCCACTTTTCTGTATTATCCGATTTTCCCAGTGGCTCTCTTTCTTCCAGCAATACTACCAGGTTACTAAAAATGCGGTTGTAAACACCCAGGTTAGTATCGGGCGATAATACCCCAATAATTGGTTGTGCATGTGGCACGTTAACAGCATTTGCAATGGGAGGTACCGCCAAGGCAGAAAAAGGGTGCTGGGCACTGGTTACATCATCCAGCCAATCTTTGGCAAATGTTTGTTGCAAGCTGGCAGGCAACAGTGCGTCGGGTATTTTTTCCACACTTCTTATCACCCACTCCTTACCAGTGCTATCGGCAAGCCTCAGTGATTTTGATTGCATACCGCCACCTAACTGCAATGGTTTTAAACCACCTGCAATGGAGGATAATTTTATTACCGGCAGTTGCATGGGCACGGCCCACTCCCTGCGATAATTTTGGCCAAATAGCCAGCGATGAAATTTGCTTTTTTTATCATAAGCCGGTTTTATACTTACCAGCACACTATCTGCTGCAATAGGCTTTGCCGTTACTGCCTGTTGCATAGTTACGGGCTGGTAAGGCATAGTGTGTGTGTATTGCAATACTGCGCTATCGCCATCAACAACAAAAAAGCTGCATCGTACCTGCTTGCTGCTAAGTACATCTGCCAATACAAAGCCTGTATGTGCAGCTGCGTACAAACTGCCGGCACCTTTTTTAACGGCCGTTTTTTTGGCGCCAGCACCACTCACCACCTGCAAATACTGCTGCTGTATCAGTTGCAGGCTATGCTCATGCCCTGCAGCAAATAGTACATTGGGTATGTCAGCAAAAACAGTTTCTACCGATTTACGCAATTGTTTGTACAATGGATGCCTCCCATCCTCCGGATTAGTAAAAGCCTTGCGTAATAACGGGTACAGTGAGCCGATTACCGGCAGCGGTATATACAGTTTTTTGCTGAGATTGGTTAGCGGAAATAAGTGGTCTTTAAAAGTAAAATACCCACCATGCGGACCATAAGTAACAAACGGATGATGGGATGCCAGTAATATAAACTTGTGCCGGTTTTTGTATTTAAGTTCCTCAAACCTGGCCATTATATCCTGGCGTGTTTTGCAATTGCAATCACCAGTTATATTTTGTTTGTTAAAAGGAAATAGCCACCATTCACTATCGTAAGCGATAATGGTAAGCCAGTCTGATACCGGCAGTTCCACCGGATCGGGACAACCATTGGCAGGCAGTAATTGCAACAGGCTATCTTGTTGTTGCTGTATAAAAAGGCTTTGCTGCATTATTTTAGCCAATCCCCTGCTGCCCGATTTATCCCAATCATGATTGCCGGGTACAAAATATACTGCAGCGCCTGCCTTGCGTAAAGGCTGGTATTGAGAGCGGAGTATTTGTGCTGAGAGTGTAGTATCGTCCTCGCCGGGCAACCCCATTCCACGGGGATAAATATTATCGCCCAAAAACAATACACTTGTTTTGCCGGGTAATATTTGCAACGCTGCATTTTTAATTACTAACTGTTGCCGTTGGTTTACCTCGCCTGCATCGCCAATTAATACAATTCGGTTAAGCACATCATCCTGCGCCTGCAAGGCTGTGCAGGCTAAAATATACAACACCCAAAACAGGCAACACTGTTTCATTATCTTTTAGCAGCGGGTTGTTTAAAAATTTTTTTTGAAAGCCAATGGCTTAAATAAGCACTGCCAATACCCACAGCAGCCCCACCCAATACATCGGTGGGATAATGCCTGCCCAGGTACATCCTGGAGTAGCCAACCGCTGCTGCCCATACATATGCCGGTACGGTGATGTACCATTTTTTATACTGCAGGCTAATGGTTGCAGCGGTGGCAAAAGCCACGGTGGTATGACCCGACGGAAACGAACGACCAGTTGAATAGGTATTTACATAAATTGTTTCGGGGTGTGTTTCTGCCGGCCGGGGCCGGTTAATGGTTACTTTAAGCCCTGATGAAAGCAGCGAACTGATGCCAATACTCATGAATAACTCGTAGCCGTTTTGCTGTAGTTTTTTATTTTTTTGTAAATACCCGGTACCCAAAGTACCTAAGGATGCAGCAGCGGGTATCCAGTACGCAGAGGAACTGGTGGTTTGCCAAAAAACAGCATCGGGTTGAGATGGGTTGATGCATTGCAGTATTTTAAGATCGAGCCCCTGGGCCTTTACTTGGCCAGCCCCGGCCACCCAGCAAATGATTGCCAGTACATATACCCGGTATTGCATCCTGCTTTGTATCATTTTTGTTGGTTGTTATCGGGTGCTGTAAATTTTAAAATATTTCCGGCGGCAACATCATTGCCTTCGTTAGATATGTACAGGTTGGCCTGGCTATCAAACGCTATACCCTCTGGCTGGGCAAATATGCTTTGCTTAAGTGGTGCACTGTTGGTAATATTCCAGTTACTATCGGCCACCAGTAGTTGCTTGTTTACTGCAGAAATAATATACCAATCCCCCGTTGCAGGATGCCTGGCAAAACCAGATGGCCTGAAGCTTTTTTTACCCCCTGTATACAAATTACTGCTGCCCGTTTTAAGCGTAAATACATTGGCCACCACTGGCGAATCGGTTATTGGCAACTGGTAAACTGAAAGTGTGCCAGCAGCTTCATCTTGATTACAGTTTTTACACATCACAAACAGCTGGGCATTCTTTGCATCTGCATATAGCCCTTCGTATTCGCCGGGTGGTAGCAGGTGGCTCCACTCCTGCAATGCTTCAGGTTGTTGTTTTTGCATGTCTGCAACTAAAAAACTCAATAATGTGCCATTGCTTTTTAATACAAATACTTTGTTACCGGCAATGGCAAGGTCTTCATAATCGGCATCCTTTCCAAAACGGGTATGTTGTTGCTTTTTAATGCCCCACGCCAACTTGTACACCTTACCTTCTTCATCCTGCACTGCATATACGGTATCGCTGCGGCCATTATTAAAACTGATACCAGAAATTTCGAACAGACTTTCGGGCATCAAAAATTTAATGGGTGCCGCCAGGTTATACCCATTTATCATTACAGGTAGCCGGCTTTTAGGTTTGCAGGCAGTACCCGCTGATAGCAACCATAAGGCTGTGATTAAACCTAAATACCATAAAAAGTTTTTACTGTTTTTCATATTACTGCGCTAAATAATTATAGATAGCCTCCTGTGAACGTACGGGTGGATGATTGTTAACAACAGGCACATTGTTTAGCGCTGCATCTATATACACCGCTTGCTGGTTATCGCTGCATTGCAACTGCAAAATATGTAGCAATTGCTGTTTGATTGCTGCATCATATACCGGGAAACATACTTCTATACGATCATATATATTTCGGTTCATCCAATCTGCCGAGCCCAAAAACAGTTGCTGGTTACCGTTATTGTGAAATAGATACAGCCGGCCATGCTCCAAAAACCGGTCTACTATTCTTTTTACAGTAATATGCTCACTCAAGCCAGCTACTCCGGGTATAAGCCGGCAGATACTGCGTACAATTAATTGTATGGTAACACCGGCTGCAGATGCCTCGTACAATTTATTAATCAAAACCTCTTCTTCCAGGTTATTTATTTTGATGATGATAGAGGCTGGCAATTGTTTTTTTGCATTTACAATTTCCTGGTCTATTAAATCTATCAATCGTTGGTGTAGATTAAACTGAGCTACCATCAGGTGGTTAAAAACTATTTGTTCGCCAGCGGCGGTTGTGGTTTTATTTTGCAGTAAGCAAAATAATTTTTCCATCTCCAGCAGCATGGGTTGGTGAGCTGTTAATAAAATATGATCGGTATAAAACCTTGCGGTAGTTTCATTAAGATTACCCGTTGCCAGTAAGCCTAACAAAGGGGCTTTAAGATGCCTGCGTTTTACCAAGGCAATTTTAGCATGTACTTTTATAGCATTGTTACTGTAAATAATTTTCACCCCGGCTTCCTTCATTTTTTTGGCCCACTTAATATTATTCGCCTCATCAAAACGGGCTTTCAGCTCTACCAGCACCATTACTTTTTTGCCATTTTTTGCTGCACTCATCAAAGCCTGCACAATACGGGAATCGCTGGCCACCCGGTATAATGTGGTATAGATTATCTCTGTGGTTTGGCTTATAGCAGCTTCGTTAAAAAAACGCAGTACCTCATTGTACGATTGATAAGGGGTATGCACTACCCTATCTGCCATTGTAATACTATCAAACAAAGTGGAGTTAATACCAACAGGCTGTAATGCAGGCATTGGCGGGTAGGATGCAGCTACATCCTGCACGGGCAATTGGGCTAAATCTTTAAGGTTATGATGATAGCCGCCCTGCACTACCGGCACGCTAAACAGGTTAAAATTTTGCACCAAATGAAACAGGTGCCGCAAAGGTATATCCGGTGGATACAGCAACCGGGATGGTAAGCCATTATCCCTGCTTGCCAGGCGTTCTTCTATTTTTTCGGCCAGGTCATCGCCATACTCACCGGGAAGTGTAAACGCTGCATCCCGGGTAATTTTTATGTTACTGGCTTGTATAGAAGCTGTCGAAGAAAAAATAAAATGCAGGTGCATACGAACCACATCTTCCAGGTAGATAATATACCATACGCCAGCCTCATTTACTTTTATAAACCGGCTAAGTTGGCTTGTGGGTATGTTTACGAGGTAGTAACGCTCTGCCTGGCAGGGTTGTGTTATTGCAACAAAAAGATAGAGTTGGTTATTTTCAGGAAAAAAAAACTTGCCCTTGGATTCAATTTCGCTTACCTGTATAAAGCCTGCTACTTGCGTAAAAAAATATTGCTGCAGGTAGGGTTTTAAAGCAGTTGGTATTTGCTGATAATCGGTAAGATGTACCCCTTGCTTTGCTAATAAGGGAGTAATATCATTATTTAAAATGCTGCCAAACTGGTTAAGCTGTTGGTTAATAACAGCGGTGATATCGCCTTGTAAAGATGGGATATTGCTGGCGGTTGTTTTTGCGGTTTTTATAATACCAGGCATTCGTACCCTGTAAAATTCATCCAGGTTAGCCGAAAAGATTGACAGAAACCGGATACGCTCCATTAATGGTACTGCTGGTGAGGCAGCTTCGGTAAGCACCCGCTGGTTGAAAGACAGCCAACTCAAATCTCTGTTGAAAAATGTATCACTCATATTTATCCCGGAAAAAATGCGGCTACAATAAAAGCGATAACGGATATGATCATCCCAAACATAAACACATTGTACGCTGCCCGTAATAATTGATATTTTTTACCAAGTACAGCACCTTGCGAATAAATATCCTTGGTAAGGCTGCCATATAAAAAGTCTTTATCCTTCATTATTTCATTCATTCCCTCGGCATACTCTTGCAGGGGCATTTTGTAAAAATTACCAAAAAAGAGCAAGTTGGCGGTACGGTTTTTTACCTCCTCTTGTGTAAAAGTACCGGGTGGTAACGAGGGCCGGGTAGATAGAATGGCAAGTACCATGGTAGCCACACATACCAGCAATAATAAAATAGCGGGGATGGTGAGGTTGGGGTTTTCCTCTAGTTTTCGGATGAGCACACTTAACAGTACCGACATGATGATGGAGGTAGTGGTAATCATAATATTGGCTTTGTTATCAGCCATATCGCTTAGCCGCTGGTTGTTGCTGGAAGTGATTCTGAAAAGGGTTTCAATGCCTCTTTCGGGGCGGTTGTCTTTTTCTTTTTTTATTTCCTTTTTTTCTGCTGACTCTTCTTCCAGAGTATCTACTTCAGCTATTTCTGTATCGGCTATAGCATCTGCTTTTGTTTTTAGTTTTTGCAGGTTATTATTTTTGGTGGCCTGCAAAAAAGTATGGGCATAGCTGGTATGATAATGGTGTGCTTCCATGAGGGCAATAGTGCCTTTACGCCATTGTTGTTTGGTGATGCTGGTACCCAGGCGATGTTCCATTTCTTTACGCATCAATTTATTTCTTTCTGCAAACGATTCTGTACCGAGGTGATACAAATCTGCATCGCAAATTATTTGCTGCAGCAGGTTGGTAGGTGTTTGTGGCAGTGTGGTAGAAAGGATACACCCGATAACGGCATCCAGCAAGGGTTTATCAAGCCCTTTGTCTTTTAAAAATGCCTCAGCTATTTGTGCGCCCTCTTGCTCGTGGCCAAAGGCTTTTCCGTTGCCATAGCCAGCATCATGAAACCATGCCGCAGCCACTACAGTAAAAAAATCAGCATCTTTTAACTGGTAGTAATTGGCAATTTTTATGGCATTGCCCACTACTTGTTGTGTGTGGGCCAGGTTATGGTATTGTAAACGGCCGCACTCGTTGGCAGCAAATTGATTTACAACATAGTCTTTTATCTCTTCGAGCAGCTGAACATAGTTCATAATAGTTGCTTTAATTATATGGCTGGTAAAATTGTAAAATTAAGATAAGCTTTATCAATGCCTGCTAACCGGCTAAAAATTTAAAGCTGCAGCATGTTATTACTACCGGCCATTTAAAAATACAACTATTAAAAGTATTGTGCCGGCAGCTATAAAAAATGCCCTGCTTATTTGCAGGGCATTTATCAATAGTACAAACATTTTACTTTTCTGCCGGAGGCCTTTGTGGCTGCTCAGGTTTTGGCATTAATACTTTACGGCTTAATTTAAATTTACCGGTACGCTGATCTACTTCCAGTAATTTTACTTTTACCTTATCGCCTTCTTTAAAAATACCATCCATACTTTCAAGGCGTTTCCAGCTTATTTCGCTGATATGTAATAAACCTTCTTTTTTTGGCAGGAACTCTACAAAAGCACCAAACTCTTTAATGCTTTTAACTGTACCCTCGTAAGTTTCGCCCACTACAGGTGCAGCCACCAGGCCTTTAACCCAGTTGTAGGCTTTATCCAACCCTTCTTTATTAACAGAGAAAATGCTTACTTCGCCTGAATCATTTACTTCTTCAATATTAATGGTAGTACCTGTTTCACGCTGAATTTCCTGAATTACTTTACCACCGGGCCCAATTACAGCACCAATAAATTCTTTATCGATGATGAGTTTGGCCATCCGTGGTGCATGTGGCTTTAATTCTTCTCTGTAAGCAGGTGTGCATGCATACATGGCATCCAAAATATGCAGGCGGCCTTTACGAGCTTGCTCAAGTGCCTGGCGCATAATATCCATGCTTAAGCCATCTACCTTAATATCCATTTGTACACCGCAAATACCATCACGGGTACCGGTAACTTTAAAATCCATATCACCCAGGTGATCTTCATCACCCAAAATATCAGTTAATACCGCAAATTTGCCCTCTTTGGTAATAAGCCCCATCGCCACACCACTTACGTGTTTTGCTACGGGTACACCAGCATCCATTAAGGCTAAAGAGCCAGCACAAACTGTAGCCATAGAAGACGACCCGTTTGATTCAAGGATATCACTTACCACCCTTACAGTGTATGGATACTCCCGGCCGGGCATCATTTGTTTTAAAGAACGCATAGCCAGGTTACCATGGCCTACTTCCCTGCGGCCTACGCCTCTCATCATTTTTACCTCACCGGTTGAAAATGGCGGAAAATTGTAATGCAGTATAAACTTGGTATAGTCTGATTTATGGGCACTTTCTACCAGTAACTCATCCAGCGGTGTACCAAAAGTTACAGTGGTTAATGATTGGGTTTCGCCACGGGTAAATAGTGCCGAACCATGTGGAGTTGGCAGTATATTTGTTTCCATAGCCAGGTTGCGAATATCGGTGGTACCACGACCATCGAGGCGCTTACCATCATTTAAAATCATATCCCTTACTACATGATATTGCAATTCGCCAACGTAATGACCGATTAATTTTTTATCAGCGTCTGGCAATTCTTCTCCCAGGTAAGCAACCACCTCTTCATGTAATTTGGCAAAAGCATCGCTTCTTTCGTGTTTGGCAGATGCAGAAGCGGCAATGGCATGCATTTTATCTTTTGCAAAAGCGATGATTTTTTCATTGAGCTCCTCATTGCGGTAAGGCTTTGTGTACTCCCTTTTGGAGGTAACACCTACCGCTGCCCTAAGGTCGGCTTGTGCTTTAATTTGAATTCGGATGGCATCGTGGGCAAGTTCTAACGCCTTTACCAGATCTTCTTCCTGGCACTCTTTGGCCTCCCCTTCTACCATCATGATATTTTTTTCGGTGGCAGCAATGATAAACTCCAGCTCAGCACCTTCTAATTCTGTACGGCTTGGGTTGATGATAAACTCCCCATTTTTACGGGCTATCCGTACTTCTGAAATAATTTCCTGGATGGGAATATCAGAAACAGCCAAAGCTGCAGATGCTGCCAGGCAAGCTAATGCATCAGGAATTACCTCGGTATCGCTTGATACCAAAGAAATCAATACCTGTACATCACAGAAATAATCTTCTGGAAACAGCGGACGCAAGGCCCTGTCGATTAGGCGGCTGGTTAAAATTTCGTAGTCGTTAAGGCGGGCCTCTCTTTTAAAGAAAGAACCCGGGATACGGCCTGCAGATGCAAATTTTTCCTGGTAATCTACTGATAACGGAAAAAAGCTTTGGCCATCCTTTGGTTGCTTATTGGCAACCACGGTAGCCAATAAAATACAGTTTCCTTGCTGTACAGTTACCGCTCCATCGGCCTGGCGGGCCAACTTGCCGGTTTCGATGGTAACCATACGGCCACCACCAATATCAAATGTTACTGATTTAGTATTAAAACTCATCTTTTTGTTGTTAGAAAATTAAAAATTGGGCAGCGAGGGCAACCCATTGGCAAACACGGTAAATACAATAATTCCCAACTGGTTAAAAGTAGTTGGGAATTATTTTATCTGGGCATGTGTTTAATTTATTTACGCAGACCTAACTTTTCAATCAGGGCCCTGTAACCGGTAAGGTTATGTTTACTTAGGTAAGTAAGCAGGCGTTTACGCTGGCCTACCATCTTCATTAAACCTCTTTGAGAAGAAAAATCTTTTTTGTTGGCTCTTAAATGTTCAGATATCGAGTTGATGCGTTCAGTTAAAAGGGCGATTTGTCCTTCAATAGAACCAGTGTTAGTTGCTTTACCACCGAAATCTGCAAAAATTTTGGCTCTTTTTTCGCTTGTTAAATAAGGCATTTCTTTGTGTTTAATTACGTCTTTGTTAATTATCTTTTTTAAATATGGCTGCGAAAGTAGGCAAAAATATTGAATCACACGCTGCTTGAAGCCAATTTCCTTAAAATTACCGCTATTTTTAAAGGATATTTGTACAAAGTAATGTTGCCCAAAAAATCACTGCCAGTATATTGCTAGTAGCTAAACCCAATTTTGTCGATTAAATTAACTGGCATCCCGGTTGTTTTTTAAACAAAATTTAAATATTCTCAAATTGGTTAAGTTTTATTCATCCATCTTTGTTTAGAGAATATTAGCAGCTGTATTATGAAGATATTTTGTGCGGTTACCAATGATTTAAGTTACGATCAACGGATGATTCGTATCTGTACCAGCCTTGCCGGAGCCGGCCACGAAGTGGTATTGGTTGGACGCAGGCTTAAAAATTCGGTACCGCTGATACCCCAGCCATTTGGGCAAAAAAGGCTCTCCTGTTTTTTTAATAAAGGCAAACTGTTTTATGCCGAGTATAATATTCGCCTGCTGCTGTACCTGCTATTTACAAAAATGGACTGTATATGCGCTGTTGACCTTGATACCATACTGCCTTGCTACCTTGCATCGAAACAAAAAAAAATACCCCGGGTGTATGATGCACACGAGTTGTTTTGTGAGATGAAGGAGATTGTAAGCCGGCCAGCTGTATACCGATTTTGGAAAAAGATAGAGCAATTTGCCGTACCCCGCTTTGCAAATGGCTATACTGTTAACGAGCCTATTGCAGCAATCTTTAATAAAGAATATGGTGTACACTACCAGGTAATAAAAAATGTGCCTATGCTGGAAAGCCAGCCACCAGCAATGCCTGCCGATAAAAAAACACTACTATATCAAGGTGCTGTTAATGAAGGCCGCTGCTTTGAAACTCTGATACCTGCCATGCAAAATGTAAACGCTACCCTGCTAATTTATGGCGAAGGAAATTTTTTACAGCAAGCGAAACAACTGGCACAACAATACCAGCTAACAGATAAAGTAATATTTAAGGGCAATGTATCCCCGGCACAGTTAAAAGCAATTACGCCATCGGCTTATATTGGTATTAACCTAGTAGAAAACAATGGACTTAGCAACTACCTGTCGCTGGCCAATAAATTTTTTGACTACATGCATGCCGGTGTGCCACAGCTATGTGTCAATTACCCGGCGTATACTGCCATTAACCAACCTTTACCCGTAGCGCTACTTACCGCAGATATGAGTGCTGAAAATATAGCACTTCAATTAAACAATTTGCTGCACAACGAGGTTTTATACCAAACACTAAAAACCAATTGCCTGCAGGCAAAACAATTGTACCATTGGCAGCTGGAAGAAAAAACATTGATACCATTTTATCAAAAACTAGCAGCACCTAAGCATACAATTTTACCTGCAGCAGTACAAGAGATGATTAAATGAGCAATAGAGTTGTACATATTATAACGCATGATGTGCCTTGGCCGGCCGATTTTGGTGGTGTAATGGACCAGTTTTATAAAATAAAAACATTACACCAACAAGGTGTTAAAATACACCTGCACTGTTTTGTAAAAAACAGGCCACCACAACAGGAGCTAAACAAGTATTGCGAAACGGTACACTATTATCCCCGAAAAAAAATAAAAGCTGTTTCGCTGCTACTGCCTTATATCGTACGATCGAGGTTAAGTGAGCAACTGGTACAAAATCTTAAAAAAGACAACCACCCAGTTTTAATGGAAGGGGTGCATTGTACCTACTACCTTTATAAAGGCTTTTTAAAAAACCGCCTCAGCCTGTTAAGGCTACACAATACCGAGTTTGAATACTATCATCAGTTAGCAGTACACGAAAAAAATCCACTTAAAAAACTATACTTTAAAGCCGAAAGCTGGTTGCTTAAACGCTACGAAAAAAAGATAGCACATAAAACCGCTATCGGCAGCCTCAGCCTACATGATGCAGCCAATTACCGGCAATTGGGTGCCAGCAATGTGTTTCACCTGCCGGCATTTATACCTTACACTCAACCCATGGGGCTTGCAGGCAGTGGTTGCTATTGCCTTTACCACGGTAATTTGTCGGTAAATGAAAATGAAGAAGCTGCCATTTGGCTATTGCAAAATGTATTTAACCAATTGCCCATACCTTTTGTAATTGCTGGTAAAGCGCCATCGCAACGGATGGAGTATTTAGCACACCAGCATGAACACACTTGCCTTGTTGCTAACCCCAGTGATAAAGAGCTACACGATATGATTGCTAAAGCCCACATTAATATTTTGCCCTCGTTTAACAGTACTGGGGTAAAATTAAAATTGTTGAATGCGCTGTACAATGGCCGCTACTGCCTGGTAAATACTGCAGGGGTAGCTGGTACAGGGTTAGATAAACTTTGCCGGGTAGCAGAGGATGCCGAAGGTTTTAAAACAATTATCAACGAACTGTTTAACACCTCTTTTGATGTAGCAGAAAATGATAAAAGAAAAACATTGCTGCAGCAATATCACCACAACGATACCAATTTTAAAAAAATAGAAGCTGTATTTTGGAGCGATGAATAAACCTACATGCTTACAGAAGCATTGTCATGCACTTTACCATTTTCGGTTTTAATGGTACGTGCCGGAAATTTGTTTATTACAATATAATCATGCGTAGCCATTACAATGCTGGTGCCATAATCTTTACAGATATGAAACAGTAATTGCATAATCTCGTCACTGGTTTCAGGGTCCAGGTTACCGGTGGGCTCATCCGCCAATATCAGTTTGGGCGAATTTAATAATGCCCGGGCAATGTCTACCCGTTGTTGCTCGCCGCCACTCAACTCAAAAGGCATTTTAAACCCTTTTGTTTTTAGCCCCACTTTATCCAGCACATCTGCTATCTTTTCATCCATTAACTTATCATCCTTCCAGCCAGTAGCTTTTAATACAAATTTTAAATTTTCGTTTACGTTTCTATCGGTTAACAACTGAAAATCCTGGAATACTACGCCAAGGTTACGCCTTAAAAAAGGTACTTTTTTCCAGCTAAGTTCGCCCAGGTTATAGCCTACCACCCAGCCCTCGCCTTCTTTTAACTCCAAATCGCCATACAGTGTTTTAAGCAAGCTGCTTTTGCCTGTGCCCGTTTTACCAACGAGGTATACAAACTCGCCTTTATCAACCGAAATATTTACATCCCGTAAAATAAGATTACGCCCCTGGTATATGCCTACATTTATTAATTCTATGATGGATTGCGACATTTGACTGAATTAGTTTTTGCTGATTGGTGGTACTACATTTTCTCACTTACCTACACCTGCATTGCTGCAAATTTAACTGTTTGCAAAAGGGGAATGAAAATTTTTTTATCGCCAGGCTGTTAAAAATGTGGATAACTAATTATTTAGTTTTATAACTAATTATTTAGTTTAGTGGTAGAAATAAAACAACATGTCAAAACCACTTACCAAAGCAGAAGAGCAGATTATGCAAGTAATCTGGAAATTGGAGAAATCATTTTTAAAAGATATTGTGGAGGCATTACCCAATCCAAAACCACATAGTAATACGGTAGCCACCATTGTAAAAATATTGGTGGAAAAACAATTTATCGGCATTACGGTATTTGGGCGCATGCACCAGTATTATCCACTCATTACCAAAGATGCTTACACAAAAAACAGTATTAAAAGCCTTGTAAAGGGATATTTTGAAGGCAGTTTCAGCAATGCAGTTTCATTTATGGTAAAAGAAAACAACCTGTCGGTAGAAGAGCTGGAGCTTTTACTAAAGCAATTAAAAAAGAAATAATTTTTTAACGGGTTGATAAAATACTGAGTATGCAAAACATTATTGCCGGCTTAATAAAAGTGATTGTTTGCAGCGGAATGCTTACCGCCTATTACTGGTTATTTTTACGCAATAAATCTTATCACCAATTTAACCGGTTTTTCCTGCTGTTGGCCACCTTGGTTTCGTTGCTCACCCCTTTTGTATTGATAAACCTGCATTACAACCGCCCTGCTACCAACAACCCCGGCATACAATTACTGCAGGTATTAACACAAAGCAGCGAATACCTGGATGAAATTATTGTAACAAACAACCAACCCATTTTTAGTACAGATCAGTGGTTGCTGCTCTCCTACGGTTTTGTATCTGCCCTGCTATTAATAATGCTGATTGCGGCGCTGGTAAAAATAGCCTACCTGTACCGGCACAACGAGCATGTATGGGTAAATAAAATAAAACTGGTAAACACCCATCACCCCAGCACGCCTTTTTCGTTTTTTAGCTGCATATTCTGGAATAATAAAATAGATGTAAGCAGTGCTACAGGGCAACAAATACTACAACACGAATTAACACATGTGCGGCAACGGCACAGTGCCGATAAATTGTTTATTAATCTTGTACTGGTAATTTGCTGGTGCAACCCGTTTTACTGGCTGATAAAAAAAGAATTAAGCATGCTGCATGAATTTATTGCAGATAAACAGGCAGTGCAAAATAACAATACTCAAACATTGGCCGGCATGATATTACAAGTGGCCTACCCCACAAAGTATGTATCCCTCACCAATCCATTTTTTTACTCACCTATAAAAAGACGTTTAGCCATGATTGTAAAAAAACAACCCAACAAAGCCGGTTATGCGGCACGGCTGCTGGCCATACCAGTATTACTGTTGCTTACTTCGGCCTTTACCTTTAAAAGCACCTTTACCCTGCAGCCTGCACCCCAATACGAGGGGCCCTACCTTACCGTAATATTGGATGCCGGGCATGGCGGGCAGGATTATGGCGCTGCCAGCATTGATGGACAGACAAAAGAAAAACAGTTGGCACTTACGCTGGCAAAAAAAGTACAGGAGCTAAATACCAACCCCAACATCCGCATTATTTTATCGAGAGCCAACGACCAATATTTGTCCCCACCAGAAAGAGTGGCTTTTGCAAAAGCGCAACAGGCAAACTTATTTATTTCCATCCACCTGGATGCAGCGCCCAAAGCCAACCAATCTACCGGTATGACTGTACTGGTATCCAACAGCAACAACGATTTTTTAGCAAATAGCAGGCTGCTGGCCTCTGCCATCATTCAGCAATTTAGTGGCCATTATGGGCTGCCGGTAACGCAGCAACCGGTGCAAAAACAACAAGGCATATGGATACTAAAAGCCAACCAATGCCCGGCAGTATTGATTGAAGCAGGGTTTATCAACCATCAAAAAGACCTTAGTTACCTGCAATCAGCAGCTGGCCAGCAAAGTATAGCCATGAATATTTTAAACTCAATTGAAAACTACGCCAATGCCAGTAAGCAGCAGCCAACAGCAGCTGCACAGGCCATGGAGCTGCCCACCGGCAAAGCGTACACGCCAACGCTGCCATACAAACAAACAGCTACAGCAGTAAAAATGGCCGACAGTACACCGGTATTAAATGCACTGTACATTGTAGATGGGGTAACGATGGACCAGGCTGGTGCAAAAAAGTTTTTACAAAGCGATCCTGCAGCTATTAAACAAATAGCTGTGTACAAAGGTGAGCAGGCTATAAAACTATATGGCGAGGCTGGCAAAAACGGTGTAATAGCCATTGAAACAAAACCTGCTGCTGCTAATGAAGCTACTGAGCTACAAACACCCGAAGTGGTATTTACCAGCGTAGAGCAGGAGGCTGATTTTGCCGGCGGACTGGAGGCATGGAAAAAATACCTGTTAGAAAAACTGGATGTTTCTATCCCTGTTAAAGAAGGCTGGAGCAAGGGCACCTACAAAATAATTGTTCAATTTAAAGTAGATGTGGATGGTAATATCAGCAATGTAAATACGGTAAATTATGCAGGCACCAAAACTGCAGCACATTGCATCAACCTGGTACAGCAGGGGCCGGCCTGGCAGCCGGCGGTACAAAATGGCCGAAAAGTAAACTCCTGGAAAAAACAGCCGATTACTTTTATAATTAATTAAATACAACCGGGGATGAATCAAAAAGACGCATCCCCGGTTTGTTACAAACAGTTTAGTAAATAATTTCTTCGCCGGGTGCCTGTAGTACCAATTGCTTGCTGGCACTCTCCTCTACCCTGCCTATTACCCGGGCATCTATATTAAACGATTGTGCCGTTTTAATAATACCATCGGCATCTGCGGCACTGCAATATACCTCCAGCCGGCATCCCATGTTAAACACTTCGTACATTTCTCTCCAGCTGCTGCCACTGTTTTCTTTTATTAATTGAAATACGGGTGGCACATCAAACAAATTATCTTTAATAATTTTAAAATTACCGGGCAGGTACTTCATACACTTGGTTTGGCCGCCACCGCTGCAATGTATTAAGCCATGTATTTTATCAAACTGCTCATCCAGCAATTGCTTTAACACCGGCGCATAGGTACGGGTAGGGCTTAGTAATAGCTGGCCAATATTGGCGGGCTGCTGTCCGGTAGTAGCGGGCTGCAGGTGTGCAGGTATGGCATCGGTTAGTTTATACTTACCTATATACACTACTTCGTCGGGCAAATTGGTATCGTAGCTTTCTTTAAACTGCATGGCATAATGCTTTTCGAGGGCATCGTGCCGGGCGCTGGTAAGTCCGTTGCTGCCAATACCACTGTTATAAGCCGTTTCGTAAGTAGCCTGGCCATCACTGGCCAATCCTACAATTACATCACCCGGGGCTATTTTATCGTTGCTGATGATGTTGTTTTTTGGCCAACGGCATGTCATGGTGCCATTAACGGCAATGGTACGTACCACATCGCCCACATCTGCGGTTTCGCCACCCAGGTAATGAATATGTACCCCAAAATCTTTAAGGGTATCAAACAACTGTTGAGAGCCATTGATTACCTCCGATAGTACCTCGCCGGTAATCAGGTGTTTGTTACGATCGATGGTGGAATTAAAAACAATATTATCGGTAATACCTACACAAAGCAGGTCATCCAGGTTCATTACAATTGCGTCTTGTGCAATGCCCTTCCAAACGCTGATATCGCCGGTTTCTTTCCAGTACAAGTAAGCCAGTATGCTTTTGGTACCGGCACCATCGGCATGCATTACATTTACAAAATCAGCTTCGTTACCTAAAAAATCGGGGTATATTTTACAAAAAGCATGGGCAAACAGCCCCTGGTTTAATTTTTTTACGGCATCGTGTACTTCTTCTTTTTGGGCAGAAACACCCCTTTTGCTGTATAGGCTCATGATTGAATTTGAGCAGCAAAACTAAATTCCAATTATCAATAAACCAGTATTAAATTATCAATTAGTTTTGCACCACTTTAAAAAAATGCAGGTTCATCACTCCATAGCGGCTTTACCGGCTTTTACCCATGCGGTTATCACCATCGGCACTTTTGATGGTGTGCATACCGGGCACCGGCAAATTATACAGTTAATGAAAACCGAAGCTGCCGCTACAGGTGGCGAAACGGTTATCATCACTTTTCACCCACATCCACGCAGGGTAATTGGCACCAATCGCCCCTTGTACCTGATAAACACGCTGGAGGAAAAACTGCAGCTATTGCAGCAAAATGGTATTGAGCATGTAGTAGTAGTGCCCTTTACAGAGGCTTTTGCCAGCCTAACGGCTGAAGAGTATATAAGGGATTTTTTAGTAAAAACTTTTAAGCCCCATACCATCATCATCGGCCACGATCATCGTTATGGCAATAACCGACAAGGCGATTTTCAACTACTAGAAGACCAGGCTGCTGTATATGGCTACCGGGTTAAGGAAATTCCCGGGTTTATGCTGGATGATGTAACCATCAGCTCAACCCGTATCCGGGAGGCATTATTAAAAGATGATATTAAAGAGGCCAATCATTTTTTAGGATACCCCTATTTTTTTTCGGGTACGGTGGTACAGGGCAATAAGCTGGGCCGCACTATTGGCTACCCCACCGCCAACCTGCAAATACAAAATGAGCAAAAGCTGGTACCGGGCAATGGCGTTTACGCCGTACAGGCGTCGCTTGGTGCCAATGGCCTTTTGCTAAAGGGGATGATGAATATTGGGGTAAGGCCCACCGTGGATGGCAGTAAAAGAGTAATTGAGGTAAACTTATTTGATTTTGATAAAGACATTTACGGACAAACCCTCACCGTTACTATCCTAACGCACCTGCGGCAGGAGGAAAAATTTAATGGCCTGGATGCATTAAAAGCTCAACTGGCTAACGATAAATTAGCCGCTATGCAAGCATTGGCAGCTGTTTAATGCTGCTGCATAATTTTTACCACCAGCTCTTTTAGCAACGAGCCGTGGCTGGAGCCAGCATCATTAACACCGATGCTTTTTAAATTATATTCATGCAGTAACAGCAAGGCTTTTTCTACCCCGGCGTAGCCATACAATTTTAGCGCTGCCAGTGCTTCCCGGGTAGCAAAGGAATTATGGTAAAACAATCCTTTTATGGCGTTTTCGCTTTTATCGGGCATACCACATACACTATATAGCTTGCTAAAAAAGCCATACAAGGCCGGCAACACCAATTGTATGGGTGCCGCTTTAGGATTGCTTTCAAAATACTGAATGATGGTAATGGCCTTGGCAAGATCTTTTTTACTGAGGGCACTTTGCAGCTCAAAAGCATTGTACTCTTTACTTACACCCACATATTTTTCAATATCGTCTTCTGTGATGCTGGTACGATTGCCCAGGTTAACGGTTATTTTTTCAATTTCGTTGGTAATGCGGCTTAAATCGTTGCCAACAAAATCCACCAGCAGTATAATGGCTTTTTGGCTCATGTCGAAACCCTTTTGCCGGGTATAATCTGTTAGCCATTCCACCATTTTGTAATCTTTTACTTTTTCCGAAGTAAAAATTTCGCCATCCTTTTTAATGGTTTTATACAGCTTGGTACGCTTATCAAGGTTTTTTTCTTTGTAGCTTACTACAAATAAGGTGCTTTTAAGCGGATGCTCCACATAGCCCTCCAGCCGCTCTATATCCTTCATGTGCTGGGCTTCTTTTAATAACACTACCTGCCTTTCGGCAAACATGGGGTAACGCATGCAGGCATTTACCACATCGCTCCAATTGGCATCTCTGCCATAAAAAACAGTAAGGTTAAAGCTAGCTTCCGACGCTGGTAATAATTTATGCTCTGCAAAATCCATTAACAGGTCAATATAATAATCCTCCTCACCCTCTAGCCAGTAAACCGGTTTATACAGTTGCTTTTTCCAATCGCTCAAAATTTTTTCTGCAGACATAGTGCGCCAAAATTAAGCCGCCGGCACATAAAATAAAAAAAGGAAGCAATGGATTATCGCTTCCTGTGTAAAAATATTGCTGCCTCAAAGGCCTTGGTTGATAAGATTACTCTTTTACTACCATAACTTTTATGGTAACGGCTTGCTGCCCGGCACTACTCACTTTAAGCAGGTACTGCCCGTTAGCCATTAAGCCTGGCACATCCAGCAAAAAGGTATTAAAGCCACCGCTGTACTGAATAGTTTGGGTATACAACAAGCTGCCAGAAGGCGTATATAAACGGGCTGTATAATCGCCGGGTATTAAACTGTTGAGCTGCAATTGCACCCTGTTGTTGCTAACGGGGTTAGGAAAAACAAACATGCCCTTTTTACTGTTGATTATTTTTACCTGCATTACAGGTGTATACTCTACGGCGCCTGCTACCGAGCTGGCTTTGATGCGATAGAAATATTGGCCGGGCTTTACCGCAAGATCGGTAAACTGGTACTGTACCGGTTTATCGCTGATGCCTTTGCTTTGTACCGTACCCACACTGTAAAAATCTTCTCCATTGGTTGATCGTTGAATTTCAAATAATTTATTACTGATTTCGGCAGATACCACCCAGTTAACCTGTACATCGGTGTTTTTAACAATGGCAGAGGCTTGCTCAAACTTTGCAAATGGTTTAACAATTATTTTTAACCGGTTGGCAGCTGCTGAAGCCGGATTGGCATCTACCGTAAAATCGTATTTAAAAGTAGTATGCAGGTCAACTACCGTTTGTGTGGCAAGATAGCTATCATCCAGTACCACTACCCCATTGGCGGGCAAGCTAAGCTTTAAGCCATTTAATTGTAATTGGTAAGCTTTAGGGCGTAAGCTTGTTAAGCGATACAGCAGGGTATCGTTTAGTGCAAGCGGTTGTCGTCTTTCAATACTATAAGTGCTGCCTTGTGTTTGTATAGAAATATTTTCGGTAAAATTGTTCAGTTTACGCAAGTCGTTTTTATCGGCGGCATTGCTAAAGCTTGCATCAAAACTTACCAATGCGGCATCCAGCAAAGCGGCACCACCGGTAGTAGCCGGGGCCAGCAAAGCGGTACGTAAACTGCTGCTATTAGCTGCGGGCCTAAACATACTGTTGCTATTCACTGCAGCCTTATCCGACTCCCGGATGATAATACTGTTGGCTGAACCTGAGTAATCAACTACCACTGCCATACCCGATTGCATTTTACCCGAGCTGTCTATATTGCTGTTAACACTTTTTTCGTATTGGCCAGACAGGCTATTATAGCTAAGGGCCACCCATCCACCTACGCCATTGGCGCCACCAATGTTAGGATCCCATATATAAAAAGCATCTGCAAACCCGGCAGAAACATTGGCTGCATTTTGCAGTACCTGGTGCAAATCTACCGGTGCGGCAAAAGGATTACCCACCACTCTAAAAGATGAGCTGCCAGATACCTGCCCAGCTTTTAGCGCTACGGCGGTAGCGCCGGTGTTTAACTGGCCGCTAACCCTTAAAATGGTAGCTGATGGTGCAGCACTGGTGGCCTGCGATAAAGGCGTACTTCTGTCGCCCCGTACAAATAAAAAGTAGCCGGGTTGATCGGTAATAATGCCCGTATTGCTGGTAGCACCGTTATTGGTAGCGGCGGGTATACCATTCCAGCCGGTGGGGGTTAAATATTTGATGGAGGTATTGCCATTAACGCCCTGGTCGTAGCCATTGCTGGCGGGTGAGCCATAGGTAATATGCGTACCATATCCCGGGGCAGGGTTGCTGGCTGCATCAATCACCGCAGGGTTAGTAACACTAGCTGCACCCTCTTGCCAGGCGGTGCTAATTTTAACCATACTACTGGCAGTAACCGGTGCCGTTAGCAGGCGCCAGGCTCTTTTGGCGGGTATATATCTTTCTATCACCGCTTTGCCAGTAATGTTGTTGCCTGTGTTTACATTGTTATTGGTGATATCTGCTACCCGGGCAGTAGCGGTGGCTGAGGAAAGCAGCGTTAGCAAATCATTTGTTTTAAGTACTGCATTATTTACATTACCAAATGATACCGCACCCGAAATACTTAACATACCAGCACCGGCGGCAATACTTACGCTGGGGTTAGCAGCACTTGCGGATGGTAATGAATTAGCGATAGTAAGGTTGGCAATAGTGCTATTATAAAAGTTGGTAGCGCTTATGCTTTGGCTGCTTGTGCCAATCAGCTCTATATTGCCTGCAGTAGCTTTAATAGCTGCCGTACTGCTAATGGCACCCGCTATTTGTAATGTACCATTTACGGTAATGGTGGCCGCCCCACCGCTGGCAATGGTAATATTGTTAACAGCGGCCGTGCCGTTTATTACAGGGTAGTAATTAAGTCCATTGGGTATTACCACGCTGGTTGCAGCTGTAGGCAAAGTACCATTACACCAGTTAGCGGTGCTGCTCCAGTCTGTATTGGCGCCCAGCCAGGTACCGGTACTGGCTATTTTAAGTGTTATTGATTTGCTTGCTGCTAAAAAGTAATTACCACTTCCTGCATCGGAATACAACTTACAAGTAATGGTATAATCACCTGCGTTTAAGCCCGATAAATTAGTACTAACTGCAGTGCTTGAATTATTAGCGCTAAAGCTGCCTGTATTGGGCGAAACAGACCATAATACTTTTATTACATCTCCTGTAGGTACTACCTGGTTGGCAGATAAGGTTACGGCAGTTTCGGCACAGTATACACCTGAGCTTGGAGAAGGACTTACCCTTGCAGTACCACCTATATTATTCATTTCGGCAAATGAGTAGATTACATTATTAGAGTTATCGTTGGATGCTGCGTATTTAATGGTACCAATTTGTAATACCTGTGCAGCGTTGCCAGATATTGGCTGTAAACCCTGCGGATTATCTACAAAACTTATAGTAGTGCCTGCAGGAAAGCTAAGGGTTTTATTATTGTTCCAGTATATCTGCCCGTTAGCACCATAAATAATAATGGTAAGCGCCGATGCACTGGTAAAGGTTACATCCGAGGTGATAGACATGGTACCATAAATATGGATAGTACCGGTAGCATTTAGCAATGCACTGGTAGAGGATGGGTTTACCGTAGTACCGCTGGCAATTGTATAATCTGCCTTGCTTGTACTGCTGCTGATAATAAACAATAACAACAACCACACTTTTTGCGTATGCTTTGCACAATGGCTGCCGGCTGTTGCAATACTTGCAACGATGCGTTGATAAAGGGTACAATTGGCCTGCATAATAATAGTTTTCATTGTAAAGAGGGTAATACAGCTAGCATTTAAGCTGCCTGTAGCCCAATGAATGGCAATACTGTGCCAGCTGCCCATACAGCTATACAACATGATTTATTTTTTTTATTTCATGCTGATATTCAGTACTTAAAAAACATATTACTATTAAGATGGTCAGGCTGTACGGGCATCGTTTAAGCAAGCCCAATGTATTATCCGGAAAATTTATCCAAAAAACGGAAGCTCAAAAAAAGCAGAAAGAGTGCTTAGTGTATTAAAAAAAATAAG
>JBDKJT010000093.1:0-19983 GCA_039796475.1 Bacteroidota bacterium
CAACAAAAAAAACTGGACGCACAAAAAAAATTGGGCCTAAGCAACGAAGAGGCAGAATGGATTGTCTTTACTGGCGAGGCGGTAAGCAGTACTTACAGCGCTGCCCAGGAAACCATTCAGATATTATTTAAAGACGGCACCGTTAAGGATATATCTGAAGTGGATGATGCGTTGATTAACCCCAATGTAAGCGGCAAGATCAAAAAATATTACATTTGTTTTTTAAGATAACCGTATCTTAAATAGCATAATCATTTAAACCAAAATAATCAGGCCCGGGTTTATTTACATATTTCCGGAGCCCTCCCCAATCTATGCAATTTAGCGCAGCACAAATAGCGATGATGATTAATGGCAGGATAGAAGGCGATGCTGCTGCCATCGTATCATCTTTTGGTAAAATTGAAGAAGCCAGTAGCGGGCAGCTTTCTTTTTTAGCTAATCCTAAATACGAGGAATACCTGTACCATACACAAGCCTCTATTATTATTATAAACGAAAGCCTCGAATTAAAAAAACCAGTGTCGGCAGCCCTTATACGGGTACCAGATGCTTATATTGCCTTTGCTACCCTGCTGGAAAAATACCAGCAATTACAGCAGCAACAGTTGTCGGGTATAGAGCAGCCTGCCTTTATAGATGCAACGGCCAACATTGGCAACCAAACTTATATAGGTGCTTTTGCCTACCTGGGCCAACAGGTAATTATTGGCAACGGCACCAAAATATATCCGCAGGTATTTATTGGTGCCAACTGTACAATTGGCGAAAACTGCATCATTCATCCCGGGGTAAAAATTTACCATAACAGCATTATTGGTAATGAGGTTACCATACATGCCGGCACTGTTATAGGCAGCGATGGCTTTGGCTTTGCCCCGCAGGCAGATGGCAGTTATAAAAAAGTGCCCCAAATGGGCAATGTAATTATTGAAGACAGGGTTGAAATTGGTGCCAACAGTACCATAGACAGGGCTACCATTGGCAGCACCATCATAAAAACCGGCGCCAAGCTGGATAACCTGTTGCAAATTGCCCACAATGTAGAGGTAGGCAGCAACTCGGTAATTGCCGCACAAGCCGGCGTTAGCGGCAGCACAAAAATTGGTAAAAATGTAATGATTGGTGGCCAGGCTGGTATTGTTGGCCACATACATATTGCTGATGGCAGTAAAATAAATGCCCAAAGCGGGGTGAGCAAATCTATTAAAAACCCCAATACAGTTGTAACAGGTACACCTGCATTTGATTATACACCGGCCTTACGCAGCCAAGCCGTAGCCCGTAACCTGCCCGAGCTGGAGCAACGGGTAAAAGCATTGGAAAAAATACTTACCGAAATGCTTACAAAAGCTTAAGCAATCTTTTAATTAGCTGCATCTGTAATGCTTGGCCGGCTATCTGGCTGCCGGGGTTTGTAGATTAATTTAAAACGTGAAAGATCGGGCTTTACCGCTCTTTTTCTTTTTAACTCGTACTGGTATAAATGCTGGCCTAATGCATAAAAAAACGGCAGTGCCACTTGGTTATACTCGTATTTATCATCATTAATCACTTCATCTTTATTTACATAAATAGTTGCCGCCAGCATAAACTCTACTTTATTATCAAAATCGGCTACATAACTTACATCCGTCATACACCCATACGACCATCCCACTTTGTTAAACACCCTTATATTGGCAGGTATAGTATGGCCGCCATCCTTAAACATAAATTTTACATAACTATCAAAATACTGTGCGGTATCATACTTGGGGTAACTGGTTTCTGAAGGGTATTGAGAGAGGTAACGATATAAAAAATCATAATCCTCATCTTGCAGGTTAAAGCGTTTGCTGGCTGGCACCGATGCCGGAAACAGCACCGACTGAAGCAGTTGCTGTAAATCTTGCAGCGGCAGGTTGTTGTGAGTAGTAAAATCAAAAGGCTCCTGCACCAGGCTATCTTGTGCATTGTAATGCGCCATACCCAGTTTGTGAACAGCAGAAAAATCAAATACATCTGAATTATATTGAGGCGGCTGCTGGTAAATTACCTTGCCTGCTGCATCCATAAAATGGATGGGGTTGGTATGTCGGTTTTGCTCGGGTGTCATCCTTATAAAACGGCGTGTTATCCGGCTATCTGTATATCCCCTGGCATGCAAGCCCCGGTTAATTGCCTGCTGGCCTACAAACTCGTACAAGCGGTTGTAGGCCTCATTATCACTTATCAAAAAAACTTTTTTTATAAAATGGGCAAGGCTGGGTAAGCCGCTTTCGGCTGTACTGTCATACAGCATTTTTTGTTGGCCGATGTAGCCACTATCAAACTGCATGGGGCTGTACTTACTTACGCCATACTGTTTAAGTTGGTTTGCTTTTTCAAGCGCCAAAAAAGCCAGCGGCATTTTTACTGTAGAGGCAGGATTAAAATACTGGCTGGCATCTACATTATAAAAATAATGCGTAAAGCTGGGGTTATTATACTGGTCACGGTCAATTTTAGTATAAATCACCTGGTAATGATATGCCTCCGGATGAGCCAGCACCTCCTTTAGTAAAGGGCTGGCCGCATGTGCCAATTCGTTTTTTAAAAAAGCCGAAGTGTTGGGTTGTGCCACGCAACAAAAAGCATAGCTGGCAAACAGCAGGCAGCAGCATAAATATCTCATACTATAAAACTACAAATAATACCCACTGCTACCTTTACAAGCCATCCATCCAACCCTGCTTTTGTTCCGGCAGGTATAAAAATTTCAAATATCTTTGCCAGCATTGTTATAAATAACCATCTATGGACGCAAATTTTAATCCAGATAAGCAACATACACTAGCCTCACAGGTAAGTATTTCGGGCACCGGATTGCACACGGGTGTAAATGTAGATATGACCCTAAAACCAGCCAACCCGGGCTTTGGTTTTCAATTTCAGCGTATTGATTTACCCGGTATGCCGGTAATAAAAGCCGATTGCGACCTGGTAACCGATACCTCCCGAGGCACCACCCTTGAGCTGGGCGAAGCCAAAGTAAGTACGGTAGAACATATACTGGCTGCACTAGTTGGTATGGGGGTAGATAATTGCCTGATTGAATTAAACGGCCCCGAAATACCTATTATGGATGGCAGCAGCGAACCCTTTTTGGAAATTATTGAAGAAGTGGGCGTGTTTGAACAAGATGCAGCCAAAACCTGGTACAGCATCGATACCAACATCTCTATGTACGATGAGGTAAAACGGGTAGAGATGACCGTAATGCCTGCCACCGATTATAAAATAACCACCCTGATTGATTTTAACTCGCCGGTACTGGGTACACAGCATGCCGGACTTAAAACCATGAAGGAGTTTAAAACCGAAATAGCTCCCTGCCGTACTTTTTGCTTTTTGCATGAGCTTGAAATGCTGCTGGATAACAACCTGATAAAAGGTGGCGACATTAACAACGCTATTGTAGTGGTGGATAAAGCCGTTACCGCCGAAGAAATGAGCCGGCTGGCCAAAGCCTTTGGCAGAGAAAAAATTGAAGTAAAAAGCGAAGGCTACCTTAATAACCTTGAGTTGAGGTTTCCTAACGAGCCCGCCCGCCATAAATTGCTGGATGTAATTGGCGACCTTGCACTTATTGGCTACCCCATTAAAGGCCATATTATGGCCAACCGCCCCGGCCACAGCACCAATGTAGCTTTTGCAAAAAAAATAAAACAATACATCAAAAAAAATAAGCACACCAAGGATATACCCATTTACGACCCCAACCAGGCACCCGTATACACCTTGCAGCAAATTGAAAAAACATTACCACACCGCTACCCTTTTTTGCTGGTAGATAAAATTATTGAGCTGAGCGATAAGCACATTGTAGGGGTAAAAAATGTTACGTTTAACGAGTTTTATTTCCAGGGGCATTTTCCCAATAACCCAGTAATGCCCGGTGTGTTACAAATAGAGGCGCTGGCCCAAACGGGCGGCCTGCTTTGTATAAACGCCATGCCCGAAGGCCAATACGATACCTATTTTTTAAAAATAGACAATTGCAAATTCAAGCAAAAAGTAGTGCCCGGCGATACCATGCTGCTAAAAATGGAGCTGATAGAACCCATCCGCCGCGGTATTTGCGTAATGAGGGGCAGTGTATTTGTAGGCAATAAACTTTGTACCGAAGCCGACCTTACCGCTCAGCTGGTAAAAAGAAATTAACACCGGCCACACAGTTTTACAGCATCTTAATGGCACAATAGCCCGTTAAAAAAAAACAGCATGATTCATCCGCACACATATATACATCCCAACGCCAAGCTGGCCACCAATGTAAAAATTGATCCCTTTAGTGTAATACACCAAAATGTAGAAATTGGCGAAGGCACCTGGATTGGCAGCAACGTAACCATTATGGAAGGTGCCCGTATTGGTAAAAACTGCCGCATTTTTCCTGGCGCCGTTATTGCCGCCATACCGCAAGATCTTAAGTTTGAGGGCGAAGTAACCACCGTAGAAATTGGCGACAATACCACCATCCGTGAGTTTGTTACCATTAACCGTGGCAGTAAAGATAAATGGACCACCAAGGTGGGCAGCAACTGCCTTATCATGGCCTATAGCCATATTGCACACGATTGTGTGGTAGGCAACAACTGTATTATGAGCAACAATACCCAAATGGCCGGCCATGTGGTAATGGGCGATAACTCTATTTTAGCCGGTATGTGTGCCGTACACCAATTTGTACAAATAGGCCAGCATGCCTTTGTAAGCGGAGGCTCGCTGGTAAGTAAAGATGTGCCACCCTATATAAAAGCAGGCCGCACCCCACTAAGCTATGCCGGCGTAAACTCCGTAGGGCTCAAGCGCCGTGGCTTTTCGCTAGACAGAATCAATCATATACTCGATATCTACCGCATTATTTACAATAAAGCGCTCAACACCTCACAAGCACTCAATTTTATAGAAGAAGAATTACCAGCCACCGATGAAAGAGACGAAATAGTAACATTTATACGTGAAAGCGGCAGAGGCATCATCAAGCGCTTTACCAAGGGCAGTATGGATGATGAGTAGCCAGTAAAGCAGGTGATTTTGTACCAGGCCCGGGTACAATACCCGGCTGCGGTGGCGTCGCACTCTTGTACAGTTCAGCATCCCTCATCAATCACAAAAAGCCAGGTAAATTTTTGGCAAAAACACAGCAAAACAATTATAGCCAACCCCGGGCATGAATATTACACTCACCAATACCGGCAAACGCTTTAACAGGGAATGGATTTTCCGGGGGTTAAATTATCAATTTAACGCAGGCGGCAAATATGCCATTACAGGGCCCAACGGATCGGGCAAATCAACCCTTTTACAAGTAATAGCCGGTGCCACTATGCACAGCGAGGGCAGCATTAGCTATACACAAAGCCAACCACCACACCAGGAGGCAGCGCCCTATCTACATCTTTCTATAGCCGCACCCTACCTCGATTTGATAGAAGAAATGACCGCATTGGAGCTACTCCATTTTCACTCCGCATTTAAGCCGCTGAGTAAGCCCCACCCTCAAATTTTACAAGCCATCAACCTAAGCAAAGCTGCCAACAAACAAATACGGTATTACAGCAGTGGCATGAAACAGCGGTTAAAACTTGCCCAGGCATTTTACAGCGCTACGCCCATTTTATTGTTGGATGAGCCCACCACAAATTTGGATGCAGAAGGCATTGCATTATACCAGCAATTGATACAGGAGCAAACCAGCAACCGGCTGGTAATCATTAGCAGCAACGATGCACAAGAGTATGCCGGCTGCGATGCTGTATTACACATTGCCGATTATAAAACCAGCCATTAACAATAGCTGCTAACGGCGGCTGGCTATTAATAAATTAAGATCGGTAAACTTAAGATCAAAACGTTCGCTGAGGTAAAAATTGGTAAGGCTGCCCTTAAACAGGTAGATGCCGGTACGTATATTTAGCTTGTGCCATACAATATTATCAATGCCACCTTCATCTGCTGTTTCCAGCATTAAGGGCATCAGCACATTGCTAATGGCCTGCGAGGCGGTACGGGCAAAGCCACTAGGTATATTGGGCACGCAGTAATGCAGCACATCATATTTTTTAAAAACAGGTTTATCGTGGGTGGTTACTTCGCTGGTTTCAAAACAGCCGCCCCTGTCTATACTTACATCTACAATTACGGTACCGGGCCGCATATTGCTTACCATATCTTCTGTTACCACAATGGGGGTGCGGCCACCGGTACTGCTAAGGGCACCTACAGCCACATCGCAGGTTTTTAATTGTTTAGCCAAAATTTTTGGTTCAATAACCGAAGTCCACAAACGACCCCCAATATTATTTTGCAGGCGTTTTAAGCGATAAATGCTATTGTCAAAAATTTTAACACTGGCCCCCATTGCCAGTGCAGTACGGGCTGCATACTCCCCCACTATACCTGCCCCAATAATAATTACTTTGGTAGGTGGTATACCACTAATGCCACCCACCAGCACGCCCTTGCCATTATTGGCATTGCTAAGGTATTGCCCGGCTATCAGCATTACGGCACTACCGGCAATTTCGCTCATGCTGCGTACAATGGGGTTATGGCCGCTATCATCTTTTAAGTTTTCAAAACTTAGGGCAGTAATTTTTTTATCCATCATCTTTTGCAGGATGGAGCGTTTCATCACCGCCAGGTGAATGGGTGAAATGATATATTGCCCCGGCTTAAGATACTCACACTCCTCCTCACTTACCGGTGCACTTTTTACCAGTATATCACATTCATACACTTCTTTTTTATCCAACGCTATTTTGGCACCAGCATCGCTGTAATCTTTATCTGCATAGCTAGATCCGTTGCCTGCCATGGTTTCTACCACTACACGGTGGCCATTGGCAACCATTACACCCACCGCTTCTGGTGTTAAAGCAATGCGGTTTTCGCTAAAAGAGGTTTCTTTAGGTATGCCTATAAAAAGGGCGGCCCCTTTGGGTTTTACATCCAGTGTTTCTTCTAATGTTTCGTACGAAAAGGAGGGAGAAACAAAAGGTTTTGATGTAGCCATAATTGATTGTAAAAATTAATAACCGATGGATAGTTTGGGCCGTTACAATTTACATATTTATTGTGAGCTTTCTGGTATCATTATCCAAAACACTTAATACACAATACACGGTGTCTGCTTCAAACAAAGCAGGTGCCACCGATGGCCACTCCACCAGGCAATAATAGCCAGAAAAAATACAATCTTCCACGCCTGCCTGCACAGCCTCCGCTTCATTCTTCAGCCGATACAAATCGATATGGTATACAGGTTTTCCATCGGCAGCCTGGTATTGATTAATGATAGAAAAGGTAGGGCTGCTTACTACATCCGCCACGCCCAACGCCTGGCAAAAAGCTTGTATAAAAGTTGTTTTGCCAGCCCCCATCTGCCCGCCAAATGCAAACACTTTTTTACTGCCGCATTGCTGCAATACTGCAGCCGCAGTTTTTTGTATATCCGCCAGCTTAAAAATTAAATCCATGTTGCAAAGATATTTTCCAGCTTTAGTAATGGGCAACAAAAGGGCTTAAATAATTTTGCAGTATGGAAAAAGTAGAATGGAAAGTAGACGGCATGGACTGCACCAACTGTGCACTTACCATTAGTAAGTATTTAAACAAGCAAGGCTTAAAGGATGTAAAAGTAAATTTTATTGGAGGCGATGTAAGCTTTGAGATGGTAGAACAACTGCCTAAAGAAACCATTGCAAAGGGTATTGAAGATCTTGGGTACAAGATTATTAACCCCGGAACCAGCCCTCAGCCTTCAGCCAGCCCACAATCGTTGTTTAAAAAAATTATTACCGGTGGTTTTTCTTTCAACAATCACTTTCAGCGGTTTTTATTTTGCTTGCCTTTTACGGCTGTACTTATGCTGCATATGCCTCCCTTGCATATTCATTTTTTAATGAACCCCTGGATACAGCTGGCTATTTGTATACCGGTATACCTTGTAGGGATGGCTTATTTTGGAGTAAGTGCGGTAAAAAGTTTACGCCGGGGTATACCCAATATGAATGTACTAATTGCAATTGGGGCAACTGCTGCCTTCATTTACAGCCTTATTGGCACCATTACCAACATGGGCATGGATTATATTTTTTACGAAACCACCGCTACCATTATTACACTCGTGTTTTTAGGCGAATGGATTGAACACCGGGCGGTGGTGACTACCCAACAAGAGCTAAATAAATTATCAAAGCAACAAAAAGTAGTGGCCAATATGATTGCTTTTGATGAAAACCACCAGGAAGTGATTATGCCCGTAGAAGACAGCCAGCTGCGAACTGGCGACCTGGTACTCATAAAAACAGGTGAACAAGTACCAGCAGATTGTAAAATATTATGGGGCGATGCTTATGTAAACGAAGCATTGCTAACGGGAGAGAGCAGCCCAATACACAAACAAAAAAAAGACAACCTTACCGGGGGCAGCCTGCTAACAGAGGGCACCGTAAAAGCGCAGGTAACCGCCGCCGGAAAAGATACCGTATTAAGCAATATTGTAAACCTTGTAAAACAGGCACAGGCAGAAAAACCACCTATACAGCAACTGGCAGATAAAATTAGTGCGGTGTTTGTACCACTGGTATTGGGTATTGCGGTGCTTACTTTTTTAATCAATTATTTTGCTTTTAATGTAAGCGGCACCCAATCGTTGATGCGTAGTATTGCCGTACTGGTAATCAGTTGCCCTTGTGCAATGGGGCTTGCCACACCTGCAGCCATAGCGGTAGGGTTGGGCAGGGCAGCACGCAAGGGTATTTTATTTCGCAATGCTAAAAGTCTTGAACTTTTTAAAGATATCAGGATGGTAGTATTTGATAAAACTGGTACTTTAACCATGGGCAACTTTACCATTACTGCTTATAATAGCAATATGGATGATGCACTGTTTAAACAACTGGTATTTTCAATCGAAAAATATTCAAACCATCCACTGGCAAAAGCAATCACTACTTTATGGAAAAGCAACCAACCACTGCCTTTTAAAAAAATAGAAGAAGTAAAAGGTATGGGGATGATAGCGACGGATAAAGAGGGTAACGAGTACCAGCTGGGCTCGTATAAAATAGCAGCAGCACTTACCAACGATTACACTCACTCTGTATATGTTATCAAAAACGGTACATTATCAGGCTGGATAGATCTTGAAGATGAAATACGACCAGAAGCTGCTGGCATTATCAGCTACCTGCATGCAAAAAACATTGCTACCGTTTTATTAAGTGGCGATTCGGAACATAAAACCAATAAGGTGGCTGCAAAACTGGGCATACAAAAAGTTTATGCAGAAAAAACACCTGCACAAAAGCTAAGTATTATCGAAGCATTAAATGACCTGCAGCCGGTAGCCATGGTAGGCGATGGCATTAATGATTCACCGGCCCTGGCCAAGGCCACTATTGGTATTTCAATGAGTGATGCCACCCAACTGGCCTTGCAAACCGCACAGGTAGTTTTAATGAATAAAGGATTGCAGCATCTACCGCTTGCGCTTGGGTTGGGCAGGCACACTTTTATTACAATTAAGCAAAACCTGTTTTGGGCATTTATATACAATGTGGTGGCCATACCCATAGCAGCCATTGGCCTGCTGCAACCCGGCTTGGCTGCATTGGCCATGGGATTTAGCGATGTGGTACTGGCCGCAAACTCAATTCGATTAAAATACCGGAAAGTGGTTTAATTTCAGCGGGTAAATTAGCCAGGTGGATAGCAGCAACATTTTAAAAAAATATTGGGGATACGATTGTTTCCGGCCTTTACAGCAGGAGATAATTGAAGCTGTACTTAACAACAACGACGTATTGGCACTGATGCCTACTGGCGGTGGCAAATCCATTTGCTTTCAGGTACCGGCACTTGCTCAAGATGGAATATGCCTGGTGGTAAGCCCACTAATTGCATTAATAAAAGACCAGCTTGAAAACCTTAAAAAAAAAGGCATCCCTGCACTGGCCATTTACTCAGGCATGAGTTTTTTAGAAATAAAAAAAACATTGCAAAATGCCGCATACGGCAACTACAAATTCTTGTATGTTTCCCCGGAACGGTTACAAACCAATCTATTTAAAGAATACCTGCCGGCCCTACACATCAATTTAATTGCAGTAGATGAAGCACATTGTATATCGCAATGGGGCTACGATTTTAGGCCATCTTATCTGCAAATTGCTGATTTAAGGCAACAATTACCTAAAACACCGGTGCTGGCATTAACGGCATCAGCCACCCCTGCTGTACAACAAGATATTGGCAGCCGGTTATTGTTTAAGCCTGGTGCTGCTGTTTTTCAGCAATCATTTGAAAGGCCCAACTTGTCTTACAGTGTTTTTAGCGTAGCCGCCAAGCAAAACAAACTGCTTGAAATTTTAACCAATGTAAAAGGCAGCAGCATTGTGTATTGCAGAAGCCGAAAACATACCAAAGAAGTTGCAGAGTTACTGTTAGCGCACAACATCGCCGCAAATTATTACCATGCCGGCTTAAGCAGTGATGAAAGAAATATAAGACAACAAAGTTGGGTATTGAATAAAACTAGGGTAATGTGCTGCACCAATGCTTTTGGTATGGGTATAGATAAGCCGGATGTAAGAGTGGTAGTACACTATGATGTACCAGACTGCCTGGAAAATTATTACCAGGAAGCAGGCAGGGCCGGCAGAGACGGAAAAAAAGCTTACGCCGTACTATTGTATACCAGCCGGGAAATACAACAACTGGAAGAACAGGCCAACAACCGCTATCCCGAAGCCGGCACAGTTAAGCAAGTGTATGTTGCCCTGATGAATTACCTGCAGGTAGCGGCTGGTGCTGGCGAAAATTGCAGTTACGATTTTGATCTTGCCGGTTTTACCCAATCCTTTAAGCTTAACCTGGTAGAAGCCATGTATGCAATTAAAACGTTGGAGCAGGAAGAGATTGTTACCTACAACGAATCGTTTTTTAAGCCATCGGTAGTAGCGTTTACCTGCGGCAGGCAAAGCCTGGAAGCATTTGAAAAAGACCACCCTTCTTTTTCGGCTATCATAAAAGGAATGCTACGCTCATACGAGGGGATTTTTGATTTTCCAGTTACTATAAGTGAAAGCAGGTTAGCACAGCTTACAGGATTAAATGCCAGCACAGTGCTTGCCCAGCTTCAGCAGTTAACCAGGCTTGGCATTATTGAATACCAACCGCAAAAAGACAAGCCACAAATCACTTTGCTTTTAAACAGAATGTATGCCGATAGCTTCCGCATTAACCTTACCAATCACCTGCAGCGCAAAGCACATTATATCAGCCGGCTATCAGCCATCAAAGCATACATAAACGATACCAGCAACTGCCGCGGTAAAATAATAGGCAACTATTTTGGTGATGATGATATCAGTAACTGTGGCATTTGCGATACCTGCATTCAACAAAAAAATACCCACATTACTGCCAGCGATGTAGAAGAGATAAGTACCGCCATCATCACAATCATAACCAAAGAGCCTATCGGCACCCCGGCCTTACTGCCAAGATTAAAAAAATGGCCACAACAAAAAATATGGGAAGTGATAAACTACCTGCAAGCTGAAGAAAAAATTACCATCAGCAGCACGGGAATATTTTCAATAAAACATTAATTTTTTTAGTTAATTCAATGTTTAAACAACAAAGATTTATGTAGCATAGGGGCAAAAAAAAAGGGACCAAGATAGAAATCTAGTCCCGCTTTAAAATCCAATATCCTATGAAAAACCGAAACGAAGATAGGAGGTTTATGATTACAAGACAAAGATTTTTTGATATATTTTATCAAAAGGTGATACTTTTTTTGTGTATATCACACACGTATATATATATCAATTGATTGATAATGAATTAATTATACTTTAATTAAAGTCATTTATAAATAAAACAAAAGACTGGATATTTTTTAGGAAAGAAGAATGGAGGGTCGCCAGAAAAAAAATACGCTGTCCGAAAAATTCACGTAACCCAGCTACATACTTACACTCCAGTAAAAAATTGAATAAATTAAAAATTTATCAATTAGATATTTTTTAAATATGAAAATATTTTTTTACAAATTTGCTTGCAAAACAGCTGATTTTAAAACCAGCTTTTGTTTTTAGAAGATGATTTACGGGTGCTGCCCCCCAAGCCCAATGCTCCCAATAACGATCGTACAATGGTATTACCGGCAGTACGCATCATACTTTTTACCACCGTATTATCCGCCATTTTTTCTAATGTACTGGGCTCTTCTTTTTGCGTAGTATTTTTCCGCTTGTTTAATTCATCGGCACTATTAGCAGCTGCCTGCTCCAGCTTGCTGGTTAAAATTTCGTATGCACTTTCTGTGTCCACCAACTGGTTATATTTTGCTACCAATTTCGATTGGCCGTTTATGGCGGCTATTTCTTCAGCCGTTAGCACATCCATCCTGCTGCGTGGGGTGCACAACATTACATGCACCAGGGGTGTAGGTATACCTTTTTCATTTAGCATTGTTACCAGTGCCTCACCAATGCCAACCTGTGTTAATAAATCCTCCGTTTTATAAAACATTGTTTCGGGATAGTTTTCGGCCGTTTGCCTGATTACTTTTCTATCTGCAGCAGTAAAGGCCCTTAAAGCATGCTGCACTTTTAAACCAAGTTGCGCCAATACACTGGCAGGTACATCCATTGGATTTTGTGTACAAAAAAAGATACCAATCCCTTTACTTCGTATCAATTTTACAATCGTTTCTATTTGCTGCAACAATGCATCACTTGCTTCTTGAAAAATGAGGTGAGCTTCATCAATAAACAATACCAGTTTGGGTTTATCTAGGTCACCTTCTTCGGGGCAACTAGCATATAACTCTGCCAGTAGTTGCAACATAAAAGTTGAAAAAAGCTTTGGCCTGTCTTGTAAATCATGCACCCGTAAAATATTAATCATTCCCCTGCCCTGGTCATCAATCCGCATCAGGTCATCTACATCAAAACTCAATTCGCCAAAAAATACATCGGCGCCTTGTTGCTGAAGCTCTACTACTTTACGCAGGATGGTACCGGTGCTGGTGGTGGATATTTTACCATATTCTTTTTCGATATCAGCTTTTCCTTCGTTGCTAATAAACTGTAGCACTTTTATAAAGTCTTTTAAATCCAGCAGCGGTAGTTTATTATCATCACAATACTTAAAAATCATTGCCACAAGGCCAGCCTGGGTATCATTTAAGCCGAGTATTTTACTAAGCAATACTGGGCCAAATTCGCTAACGGTAGCCCTTAACTTAACACCATCTTTACCTGTTAAACTCAAAAGCTCCGCAGCAAAAAGCGCTGGCTTATACTCAAGGTTTAATTTTTGGTACCGTTCTTTTATTTTATCGTTTATAGACCCCCGTGCGGCTATGCCACTTAGGTCGCCTTTAATATCCATTAACAATACAGGCACACTGGCATCGCTTAAAAATTCGCTGATGAGCTGAAGTGTTTTAGTTTTACCTGTACCTGTGGCGCCGGCAATGAGGCCGTGCCGGTTAAGGGTTTTTAGGGGCAAAAAAACATCTGCACCTTGCACTACTTCGCCCTCTAATAAGGCAGTGCCAATTTTTACAGCTTCGCCTTTAAAACTGTAGCCAGCATTAATTGTTTGTATAAATGCATCCTTATTTGCCATGTAAAATTATTTATGGAAAGATACTAAGCAGTATTGAAAAAGCCGAGCCTTTTTACATAGGCTGCCCGGTTAGTAAAAACTACCTTTAACAAAAAATTAGTCACTATATTAGCCTTGCTAAAAAACGAATTGATTTTATTTGTTAATAAACTTACTAATATGGAAGCAGCTAAACCAAAAATACTTTTGTGCGAAGATGATACCAACCTGGGTATGGTGTTAAAAAATTACCTGGAGCTTAATGACTATGATGTAATACTGGAAAGAGATGGCAGGCTTGGCCTGGCCGCTTTTCAAAGAGAGAAGTTTGATATTTGCCTGCTGGATGTAATGATGCCGAATATGGATGGTTTTACACTTGCAGAAGAGATAAGAGATATCAATCCGGATGTGCCACTGTTTTTTTTATCGGCCAAAACAATGAAGGATGACATTATACAGGGATATAAATTGGGTGCTGATGATTATATAACTAAACCATTTGACAGTGAAGTGTTACTGTTAAAAATTAAAGCTATCCTTAAACGCAATGAAGAAATGCATAAGGAAGAGCTGAATGCAGAGTACGACCTTGGCACTTATCACTTTAACCCTCGTTTACGTGAGTTAAGCATTAATGGCAAAGTACAAACGCTTTCGCCTAAAGAAAATGAACTGCTGAAAATGATGTGTGAATATAAAAATGACCTTTTGCCCAGAGAAATTGCCTTAAAAAAAATATGGGGCAGCGATACCTACTTTAACGGCCGTAGCATGGATGTGTACATTGCTAAATTGCGTAAATATTTAAAAGAAGATACCACCATAGAAATTGTGAACATACATGGTAACGGTTTTAGGCTGGTAGCTCACTAAATATTGTACTACCTACATATACACAAGGCAGCCATTGGCTGCCTTGTGTATTTTAAGCTATTACGCATTGAGGTATTGCTTTGCAAGTGCTAAATAATCCTAGCCTTGCTTATAGGCCATCGGATTGGTTGTCAGCTAATTGATTGATTGTACCTGCATGATTCATCATGGTTACATAAATCAATCCATCAGATTGATGAATTGTTAAAGACAAATAGTACTGCTCTTTGTTTCCAACAATGTAAATGAATGTTTGCCGGTCATTCATAAAACGTTCAGTTGTTAACGGTGTTCCAAAAGTTTCAATAACCTGCTCTTGTTCCATTCCTTTATAAATATCAAGCCCAAGCAGGGCAATGATTTTATTAATGGATTCACTATCCAGGCCATTCAAATCGAGAGATATTGACTGGGTATCCATGGCATTGCTTTGCAATTGCAAACATTCAGTAAAACCAACGGTTTGCCCTGTCCATACGTCACCCATAAATTGATAACCAGCACAATTATTAACGCAGGTTTCTTTTGAAAGAAAGTTTGCCAAGCGAAGCTTGCTGAAATCGTTGTAACCAATCATATTCAATTTAATTGAGCTTACTACTATTCATTTAACTATTGTTGTACACTTTTATCACCGGCTCTCTTAAAGCATTTGCCTCAGCCGAACAGTAAAAACTTATTACTGCTGCAATTGCGGCAGGCTTTACCCAATCATCAAAATGTGCGGCAGGCATAGCACTTCGATTAGCATTGGTATCAATCGTACTGGGCACTACCACACTGGTAACCACGTTGGTGCCGGCCGCTTCGTCATTCATCATTTCTGCCAGCCTAAACAGGAGCGATTTTGCCAATGCATACGCCAGCATTCCTTTGCCATAAGCAGCAGTAAGACCAGGCCTGGCACCAATTAAAAAAATACGTCCTGTTTGCTGGGTAATCATTTGCACAAAACAAGGCTGTGCCACATTGTAGGCTGTTGTAAAATTTAGCTGGTACTGCTGCTGCATAGCAGCTGCAGATGTTTGTGCAATAGTGCCCATTGCAAAACCACCTACTGTAAGTACGGCCACATCTATTCGGCCATATTGTTGCAATATGCCCGATACCAAACAATTGGTATCCTGCTCGTTTGTTAAATCGGCTACTTTTTTTTCAAAATGGCTGGTATCAAAATCTAAAATGGCTGTATCGTTGGGCAACAACGTACCAACAACATAGTAACCATCTGATATTAATTTGTGTATCACCGCCTGGCCAAGATTACCAGAGGCACCGGTAACAAGGGCAATAGGCACAACAGCATTTACAGCAGGCATATCAAATTATTTATGCTAAGATATTTAAATGCAGACAACCCTTTGCATCCAACAAAATTATTTAGAAATATTACACTTACTACTGCATAGATTCATCTACCAGGTAAAGTATAGATTGATAGTTTTGCTTTACAGCTTCGGACAAAGCCATTTCGCAAGTTTTTGTTGATGCATAATACCCGTCGTATAATTGCCGGCTTACCTCAGCGGCTTCATACTGTGTGGCAGCACTGGTTAGCTCGGGATATAAAAAGCCCCTGTCGCCGGCCATACCACAACATCCAGCATTATCAGGTACGGTTACTGTGTGTGCAAAATGCCGGGCAATTTTTATAAACCTGTCCACCGTTTTCATCTTTTGTAAGGAGCAAACGGGGTGCAGTATAATATTTTTTGTGTTTACCACCGGTGGTACTAAGGGTAGCACGGCATCATGTAAAAAAACGATGCTGTCCATAATTTTTAATTGATCAAACCACTGTTTATGCTGGTCATCCAGCACGGCACGCAATTGCTGAAGGGTATAGGCACAGGAACTAACATCAGTAACCACGGGCAAGGCTCCCTCGTTACTGCAATACCACAATTGCGCCACCACCTTATGAGCTGTAAAACGATAAGCCTCTGCAAAACCCTTTGATGAAAAAACCTGCCCACAGCAGCTTCCCTTTATATCTGCCGGCACCTGTACAGGTACCCCTGCTTTTAAACAGATACTTAAAAAAGTATCCATCACATTTTTGGCTTTACCCGGGTAGCTGCCCATGGTACGTGATATACAAGTTGGAAAATATACAATACCGCTGCCAATATTTGTAGCGTTGGATTTTGTAAGTAGTGTTTTGAGCCGTGGAGGAGCTTGCAATTGATTCGTCCATAACGGAAACGATGGCACTATTTTTTTTAGTGCACCTGTAAGCCTTGCCATTGTTTGGCGGCCAAGTAATGCATTCAATGCTGCGCCGCTAGCCAGTGCAAAACGGGTGCACCATTCTATTGTTTTAAAATGGCGGGCTGTCCAATAAGCCAGCCGATTGGCATAGGGCGAATGATTTTCGCTACGTAATCTTTTAACCAGTTCGCCAGTATTAATATCTACCGGGCAGGCAGTAGCGCACAAGCCATCAACGGCACAAGTATCTAATCCCTGGTATTGGTATTGCTGCAACAGTAGCTGGTAGTTTTTTTTATCGCCAGCCAGCTGAAGATTTTTCAACACCCGTCGTACCACAATCCGCCTGCGTGGGGTGGCTGTAATATCCCTGCTGGGGCATTTATGTTCGCAATAGCCACATTCTATACATCGGTCTACCTCTTCTTCTACGGGTGGCAATGTTTTTAAGTTTTTAATATGTGCCCGGGCATCATCATTAATAATTACGCCGGGGTTTAGCAACCCGTGCGGATCAATCAACCATTTTATTTGCTGCATTATATTATACGCCTCGGCACCCCATTCTGTTTGTACAAAAGGAGCCATATTTCTGCCGGTGCCATGCTCTGCCTTTAAAGTGCCATTATACCGCTGCACCACAAGTGTTACCACTTCTTGTATAAATGCATCGTACCGTTGTACTTCTTCGGTTGTGTTAAAAGATTGGGTTACCACAAAATGTATATTACCATCTTTTGCATGACCAAAAATAATAGCATTGTAATACCCGTATTTTTTAAATAGTTGCTGCAGCTCTGCAATGGCATCGCCCAATTTTTCTACCGGAAAAGCAACATCCTCCAAAATTACCGTGGTGCCACTTGCCCTTACAGCACCCACTGCCGGGAACAAGCCTTTTCTTACTTTCCATAAAAAATCCTGTTCGCCAGCATCCATTGTAAATACGGGTGCATTTAACAACGCCATTTGCGTAGCTGATTGCAAAAAATCATTTACCCGCTGCTCCAGCAAAGCGGGGGTAGCTTCTTGAAATTCTATTAATAAAGCGGCTGCGCTTTCTGGCAATTGTTTTACCACGGCTGGCATACCATCCAAATTTTCTACGGCATGCAGCGATGCCCTGTCCATCAATTCTACCATCATTGCGCCAGCATTGGTAAGGGGTACAATGGCCTTGCAAGCATCATACACAGATGAAAAATACAGCAGGGCTGTAGATTTGCAGGGATAATCGGGTATGGTTTGTAATACCGCTTGTGCAATAAAGGCCAGCGTACCTTCGGCACCAATTAGCAGGTGAGCCAGTATATCCAGTGGATGGCTATAATCTACCAATGCATTTAATGAATAACCTACAGTGGTTTTTGTAAGATATTTATGCCGGATTTTGTTTAGCAATATTGGGTTATTCAACACCTCGTTGCGCAAGTTGGTGATGCCATCAAATAAAGCTGGGCACTCAGTTTTAAAACGCTGGTAATCGGCTTCATTTTCTGTTGAAAAACAATTACCCGAGGGCAATATAAAGCGTACATGCTTTACTGTGTGGTACGAATTGTATTGCACACCACAACACATGCCACTGGCATTATTAGATAAAATACCACCCATCATCGCTGCACTGATACTGGAGGGATCGGGACCAATTTTTCGATGGTATTTTTTTAAAAATGTATTTACCATGGCGCCGGTAATACCGGGCTGCACCGCTACCTCGTTGCCATTGTGGCCAATTATCACTTTATTCCAATGCTGGCTTAAATCTACCAAAATACCATCGGTAACCGACTGGCCAGAAAGGCTGGTGCCTCCAGTACGAAAAACAAGCGGCACCTTGTACTGCCTGCTAAAAGCAAACAATGCAATAATTTCTGCTTCGCTTACTGGTTGCACCACCGCCAACGGCACCAGGTAATAAAACCCGGCATCGGATGCAAAGGATACCCGATCGATATAGTCTGTTTTAATTCGCTGGGCAGGTAATATTTTTTCTAATAAGGCTTTCACACTAACAATTTTTGGGCGCTCCATTACAGCTGGTTTGCATATTTAGCCAGAGCGTAATTTTATGCCAACAAAAGCTGGCTGGTGAATTAATTGTTTTAATTTTTTTTTGCAGCCTGCACCATTGCAAGCAAATCGGCAGCCTGCTTTGAAAGCACCTCGTACTGCTTATTCATCACAATGGCATCCGAAACTAAGTGGCCACCTATACCCACCACTGCTACCCCGCTATCAAACCAAGCTTTAAGGCTCTGTTCAGTTGCCTCCACCCCGCCTGTAACCATACAAGCCAATTCGTTAAACAATGGCAATACCGCTTTTGTATAGGCCGGCTGTAGCAAACTGCCCGGAAATATCTTTACAAAATTACAACCTGCTAATTGGGCTGTATGTATTTCTGTAGGCGTAGTGCAGCCGGGTATCCACAATTTGTTATGCTGTTTTGCAGTAGTACAAACGCCTTCATCAAAATAAGGGCTTACCAAAAAATCGGCACGTGCTGCTATAAATGCAATGGCTTCGTTTGCAGATTTTATTGTACCAATACCCAGCAATAAACCGGGCAAAGCAGTATCACGGAGAGTTACCAACTGTTCAAAATTTTTTAAAGCCGCTGGCCCCCGGTTAGTAAACTCAATACAGCGTATACCTGCATTGTACAACGCTTGCGTAATTGCCATACAGGCTTGTACATCCTGCTGATAAAAAAGAGGCAACACGCCTTGTTGTTTAATTTGCTGCAATACCTTTTGCGGATCAATCATAGCAAAGTTTTAAAATAATTATATCTATTTTTTTTAAAAATATTTAAGTGACTAAATTAAGCACAAAATAAAACAACCAATATCAAAGATGTGCAAACAGATTTAGAAGTGTATTGTTAAGTATTTTAGTTTGCCTGCCGATGTGCAGCTAACAGTTTTGGATGTATATTAGTTTTAAACTTATCTTTCTAAAAAAACAAGATGCTTAAGTTAACAGCCCTGCAAGCAACCCCTGCTCTTGTAATTGGGGTAATCATCTTTATTGTAATTATTATTGGCTACCTGCTGGGGCATCGTACCCGGCAATACCGCAATAAACAGGAGCCATTAAAAGAAAGTACTGAGCTTGGTGCCATTAATGGAACCTTACTAGGCTTACTGGGCCTGCTGCTTGCTTTTACATTTGGCATGGCCAGTAACAGGTTTGATGCCCGTAGGGAAGTAATTGTAAACGAAGCTAATAATATTG
>JBDKJT010000094.1:0-66222 GCA_039796475.1 Bacteroidota bacterium
CCTACTATCAATCTTTTTAAATACAATTCGTTGGCAATACGCATGTACATCGGTACATCCAATGCGTTGTGGTGGGTAATAAATGGCCTGGCAGCTGCGCCACCGGGTATACTTTGCAACACAGGCGTATCTACCTCCAGGGCACCTTGCTGGTTTAAAAACTCCCGAATGGCATTTACCATTTTGGTGCGTTTTATAAAGGTTTCTTTAACGCCGGGGTTTACTATTAAATCGGCATAGCGCTGGCGGTACCTAAATTCAGGATCGGTAACCTCGTCAAATGCTTCGCCATCTTTTTCTTTTACAACGGGCAATGGGCGCAGGGCTTTGGTAAGCAGGGTAAACTCTTTTACATGTACCGATGTTTCGCCCGTTTTAGTGGTAAACACGTAGCCTTTTATGCCGATAATGTCGCCAATATCCAATAGTTTTTTCCAAATGGTTTGAAAAAGGCTTTTGTCTTCGCCGGGGCAAATATCATCTTGCTTAATGTACAATTGTATTTTACCCACGGCATCTTGTATTACTGCAAAGTTGGCCTTACCCATATCTCTTACGCTCATTATGCGGCCGGCCAGGCATACCGCTGCAAACGCATCCTTATTTTCTTCGCCCTTATAATTTTCTTTGATATAAACCGATGTGGTATTTACCGGGTATAGTGCGGCCGGATAGGCGTTAATGCCTAATTTGCCCAGCTCTGCCAGTTTTTCTCTGCGGATGATTTCCTGCTCAGATAAATGTTGCGTACTCATACTAATTACAAAATTTGATGTTGGCCTGTTATTTTACAGGCGTGCAAAGATACCGGTTGCAAATGATTTTACACATGCCGGCGGCCAGGTAACAACGGTACCAACTTAAAAAATGCTTAGCTATTGTGCTGTATTTATCCGGCACTTAACAATACCTGCCAGGCTTCGTGTACTTTGCCTGCGCTAAGTAATTCTTTGGCATACCGGTGCAGCTCCTGCTCCATCTCATCGGGGTTGATGGCGTAATATTGTATGATGTTTTTTAGCTTTTCGTCGTAAAAGGCTGCTTCTACAAAAGGCATGGTATGCACATTGGCCAGCTGGCCCAGGTTGTTACCGGTTAATACCGTACTGTTTTTAATACTTGCCGGCAATGCATCTACCCCAATACCTAACTGCACATTTGGCTTGGCTACCTTAAATAAATTACTGCTGTTAACGTTGCAGTACCAATCGCCGCCCAGGCGGGCAATATGATGAAGCTTTGTTTGGTCGATCATTGTTTTTGACTCATCCAGTATGGCATCGTTAATATGCATTAGCAATACCTCGGCTATTACCAAATTACCAGCGCCGCCTTGTGTACCCAGGCTTTTTACTTCGGTTACTTTACACTCCAGCTGCACCGGGCTTTCTTTAACCCTTGGCGGGCTAATTAGTTGAGATGGCGCTTTTGTAAAACCGGCTTTTACAAATTCGTCGGTACCTTTTGGGTATTCGCAACTGGCGAGGCTAACCTGCTGCACCATATTATAATCGCAAATGTTTACCACCACCTCTGGCACTTGCAGCACATTTTGCAGCGTGTGTTTAGTGGTATTATCCCTTACCCGGCGGGCCGGCGAAAAAACAATTATTGGTGGGGTAGATGAAAACAGGTTAAAAAAGCTAAATGGGCTAAGGTTTACATTGCCCGCCGCATCAATAGTGGAGGCAAAACATACCGGCCGGGGAGCAATGGCGTGCTGCAAAAAATTTTGCCGCTCGGCCGGAGACAAATTTTTTAAATCCAGTATCATGCTATTACTGTTGTTTTTTATACTGCAATGGCTGTACAAAAAGAGTTACCCAATGGTTATTGATTTGTTTTTTTTAAACTTAATATGCTAAACGTACTATCGTCTTTTACAATGTGGTTGCTTAATTTTCCCAATCCATCTATTTCCATTTCTACCACATCACCATCTTGCAGCCACTGTTCGGCATAATCTGGATTATTGAGTTTGCCAGTGCCGTTTAGTTCTAAAAAACAGCCGGTACCTACCGTGCCGCTACCAATTACATCGCCGGGGTATAAATCAACGCCGTAACTACAGCGCTCAATAATTTCGGCAAAGGTCCAATCCATATCGCTTACTTTGCCCAGGCTTACCTGCACGCCATTTACGGTACACTTCATAGTAAGATCCCAACTTTTGCCGGTATGGTTTTCTTTGCAATCCACTACAAACTGCTCCAGCTCATCCAGCGTTACCAGCATGGGGCCAATGGCAGTACTAAAATCTTTGCCTTTGGCCGGGCCAAGGTTTAGCAACATTTCTTCCATTTGCAGGCGGCGTGCACTCATGTCATTCATAATCATCAGGCCGGCAATGTATTGGTCTGCTTCTGCCGCAGGTATGTTTTTACCATGGCGGCAAATTACTATTGCCACTTCCAGTTCAAAATCCAGCTTTTCAAAATGATCGGGCATACATACAATATCACCGGGGCCTTGTATGCTGTTATGATTGGTAAAATAAAATATGGGATACTGATCAAATTCGGGTATCATATCTACCTTACGGTTACGCCTGGCCGCAGCCACATGCTGCCTGAAGGCATAGCCATCTCTGCAACTGGTGGGGTGTGGCACCGGCGCCAGCAGCGTTACCTCCTGCAATGCTATTGATGATACTGTACGGCCTACCCCATCTTTTATTTTTTTTTCTGCTGCCAGCAATACGGGGTACATATCGTCCCAATAGTTTAAAAACATGGCCATGCTAATTGGTAAATCAGGGTGCAGGGCATCTGTATCATACAGCCGTTCATCTATTAACAACGCTAACTGGTCGTGCCCGTCTTTTAAATAAGAAACTAACTTCATGGTATAAATTTTTCGAAAAAAAATTTACCGGCAGCGGAGTAAGCAGGCCGGCAAAATATGGCTAAATTTTTGCAGCCAAATGTAGGTATTAAATATTGATGAATAGTACAGGCGGAAACCTTGAATTAGTTTAATATAGCTAAATTTGTATTGTAAATCTGCTAATATGAAATTTGAGAAGATACATAATAAAGGGCAGGCCAGATTATTCAGGAGCGATTACCTGGAGTACCTAACCAAAACACATCCACTGGTTATATGGGGGATGTATGTACCCATTATTGCATTTTTTATCTACTATAGCCTTACGGTTAAAAATGTGCCATTTGCCACTGTATTGCTAAGTTTTGTTACAGGTATGTTTTTTTGGACCTTGTTTGAATATATCATGCACCGGTTTGTTTTTCATTTTATGGCAGAGAGTGAAAAAGCAAAAAAAATCGTGTACATATTGCATGGCAATCATCATGAGTATCCGAGAGATAAAGAGCGTTTGTTTATGCCCCCCGTGCCCAGCCTTATTTTGGCATCGGTAATTTTTTCGGGCATGTTTATGATTTCTAAAACTATCGGATTAAACGCCTATGTGTTTTCATTTTTTCCGGGGTTTTTACTGGGCTATCTTATATACGGTACCATGCATTATGCCATCCATGCCTGGAACCCCCCGTTTAAATGGATGAAACCATTGTGGCGCAACCATCACCTGCATCATTACAAACAGCAAGAGCGTGGGTTTGGTGTTAGCTCTACCCTTTGGGACCGTGTATTTGGTACTATGTTTGACCTTAGTAAAGAAAAGGAAGACAAAGAAAAAGTACAGGAGCTTATGTTTGCCCGTAATAAAACGAGTAAGGTAAATTAGCAAGCTGCTACCAGCGCTCTGCTTCATTCATATCATCATCCCGCCGTTTATATAACTGGCGGGTTTTTATTTTTTCAAGCTGCCTGTCAATAATCAGCTGTGCAATAATTTCGGCGGCATCTTTACCTGGTTGTTGCTGCAGCAAGCGTTTTATGTTGGCTTCGCTTACATCTACCCGGTACAACAGGCTTACCAATTGCTCAAAATGATGTACCATTAAAAAATTAACATGTGCTTGCAGTTGTTGTTGCAACTCATCCAGCGATATTGCCTCTGGCAATGCCATGGCCAGCTCTTTATTTACCTGTTGTACCAGTTGCTGGTTGTTCATTTTATACTAATATTTTTCAATTACGCCCAGGCCAAATAATGCATAATCGTATTTAACAGGATCGGCAATATCCAGCTGTTTTAAATACCCGGTAAGCTCTAGCGCCGCCTGCCAGTCGTTGGTAGTGCGCTGCAGCAGGTTAAACCGGCGGGCCACCCTGCTTACGTGTACATCCAGCGGGCATACAAGCTGCGCTGGCTGTATTTGATTCCAGCATCCAAAATCCACGCCTTTATCATCCCTGCGTACCATCCACCGTAAAAACATATTAAGCCGTTTGCAGGCCGATTTTTTTTGTGGCGTAGCAATGTGTTTTCGGCAATGTTTTTCTTCTGCAGCAGCCTCGCTGTAATTAAATACATATTGATGAAACCCCGCCAGTGCATTTTCCACTGTTTCGTCTCCGGGTTGCATCCACCTGCTAAAAGCTGTTTGCAGGGTTTGATGCTGGCTGTAGTGAAACTGCAAAAAATTAAGCAAGTGATACAAATCCATATCGTTAAACGTACGATGTACAAAGCCATTAAATACTGCAAATGATTCCGGCTCATCATTCCAGTTAGTATGCATAATAAAATCGTATGGTTGGTTATGCATTGCATTTAGCAGGCGGTTGCAGGAGTTGATGATGCCTTTACGGGTGCCCCAGGCCAGTATAGAGGCAAAAAAGCCCGCTATCTCAACATCTTGCTGGCGGCTAAAACGGTGTGGGATGCAGATGGGGTCGTTAGCAATAAAAGACGGATGATTGTATTCATCTGCCTTGCTGTTAAAAAAATCTTTTAGTTTATCACTAATCATTTTCCTTTATCCTTCTTTATTAGTGCGGCAATGGCAATAAATACCCATACCACATTTACCACCATATTAGGGTAGGTACGATGGGCATAAGTGTAAATAGAAAACAATACGCCACCCACCAGGTTAGCAATAATATAGGGCACAGCAGTGCTTTTTATTTTGCCGTTGATATTAAGAAAATAGGCACCCACAATTAGTACGGTGCCTATCCAGCCAATTATTTCGATGATGCTCATGTTTATCCTATTGCTTGTTGAAGGTCTGCAATTAAATCGTTGGCATCTTCAATACCTACGCTTAATCTTATCAGCCCATCGCTTAGGCCATTTTTTATTCTTTCTTCCCGTGGTATGCTGGCATGCGTCATGCTGGCCGGGTGATTGATGAGTGACTCAACGCCACCAAGGCTTTCGGCCAGAGAAAATACGTGGGTGTTTGATAAAACCCTGGTAGCGGCCTCCATACTTTCGTCTTTTAATGTAAAGCTTATCATTCCTCCAAAGCCCCTCATTTGTTTTTTGGCAATGGCATATCCGGCATTGTCTTCAAACCCGGGCCAGTATACATTGGCTACTTTAGGATGCTGGCGCAGCCAGTGAGCAATTATCTCCCCATTTTCGCAATGCTGGCGCATACGTACATGCAGTGTTTTTATACCCCTCAGCACCAAAAAACAATCCATTGGGCCGGGTACTGCTCCGCAGCTTTTTTGTATGAGGTATAGTTTTTCTTTTAATGCAGCATCGTTCATTACCAGGCAGCCTTGTATTACATCGCTATGGCCACCCAGGTATTTGGTAGCAGAGTGCATTACAATATCGGCTCCAAAGTCGATAGGGTTTTGTAAGTAAGGAGAGGCAAAAGTATTATCTACACAAAGCAGGGCGCCAGCAGCTTTAGCTACATTACTCACCGCTGCAATATCAGTAATATTCATCAGTGGGTTGGTGGGTGTTTCCAGCCAAATAAGTTTTGTATGGGCTGTTACAGCTGCCTGTATATTTTTAACATCGGTGGTATCTACATAAATAAAGCGGATACCAAATTTTTCGAATATTTTGGTAAATAACCGATAGGTACCTCCATACATATCGCTGGCTGCAATTACCTCATCGCCGGGGTTCATCAGTTTTATCACTGCATCGGTAGCTGCTACGCCGCTGCTAAAAGCCAGGCCATATCGGCCGTTTTCTAAAATAGCATACGCTTGTTCCAGGGCTGCACGGGTGGGGTTTTGGCTACGGGCATATTCGTAGCCTTTGTGTTGGCCCGGGGCCGATTGCACATAGGTGCTGGTTTGAAAAATCGGCGTCATGATTGCACCGGTAGAGGGGTCTGGCTCGGCACCGGCGTGTATTATTTTAGTGGCAAGTGCCCATGTTTTATTTGTGCTCATTACAAAGTTTTTTGGCAAAGATTGTTTAGCAAAGTAACAGGTTTTTTTTGGCCGGTTAAAACAAACGGGCGGCACATAAATAACGCCAATCATAATTAGCACCGGCATGCGCCGGCATAGCAAGCACTGGCTTGTGTAGTACCGTTTGTTTTAATATGCCCTTTTTTACCAGTACTTTTTTTGATTCTTGTATATAGTCTGTCATTAGTGGGTCGGCCATCCATTGTTGCTGTGGCGGCTCGTAGCCAATTTTATCTTTACGCCACACCACTTCTGCCGGTAATTTTTTGGCCATGGCTTTACGCAGCAGCCATTTTGTCCAGCCGTTTTGCATTTTATAATTTGCCGGCAGCGAAAAGATAAACTCTACCAGCTGGTGTTGTAAAAAAGGCAACCTTACCTCTACACCATGAGCCATGCTGTTACGATCGGCAAAACGCAATAGCTCCTCCAGGCCCAGCATGGTGGTATTGTAAAACAGCATATCATTTAGCTTGGTAATTACTGGCTTTTGTATTCCCTCCCACTCCCTGCCTCTAAGTGAGCGGATGAGTTGTGGCTCAATATCGGGCTGGCGGGTAATGCTGCTGTATGCTTTTGACTCGAGGTGAATGGCTGCATGTGCCGGCAGGTAAGCAGCCAGGTAATTGCCCATGCCCCAATTAAAATCAACATCATTGTTGCGAAAACTTTGTCTTTCTTTTTTGGCAGTAGTAAATTTTTTTCGGTTTATCAGCTGCTGCAGGTACCAGTGTACATATTTGGGGTAGCCCGCTAGCAACTCATCTGCCCCTTGTCCATCCAACACTACTGTTACGCCCTGCTGCCGGGCCAACTCGTACACCTTGTATTGTGCCAGTATGCTGGCAGATTGAAAAGGCTCTTCCTGATGGTAACAAATTTTTTCAAAATGCTGCAGCAAGTGTGCAGCTGTGGGGGTAATGCGATAATTGTTGAGCTTAAACTTATTTACAACCGACTGGATGTATTTTGATTCATCTTTTTCAAAGCCGGGAAAAACCGCCGAAAAAGTTTTTTGATTTTTTGACAGTGCCTGGTTTTGAAAAATAGCGGCTACCACAGCCGAGCTATCAAGGCCACCGCTTAAGCTGGTGCCCAAGGGTACATCTGCCCGCATGCGCCTGCTTATGGAGAGTGAAAAAAGTTTATTAAACTTATCAATGGCCTGGTCGGGGGTAATATCTGCTACCTGCTCTTTATCAATTTTCCAGTAGGGATGTACCTGGTAGTCGAACTGGCTAAAGTCAAATAAAAGATAATGTGCCGGGGGCAGGGCAAAAATATCCTTGTAAAAGGTTTGCTCTTTATCATTACCATTTTGCACATAGCCTAATGCCAGGTAATTTACCAGCATTTTATCGTCTACAATTTTAGGTACGCCGGCAGCCCAAAGCGCTTTCATTTCGCTGGCAAAAATAAAATGGGCATCATCGTAATAAAAGTAAAATGGTTTTTCGCCCAGGCGATCTCTTCCGGCAAATAATAATTGCTTTTTTGCATCCCAAATAGCAAAGGCAAACATACCGTCTAATTTTTGCAGGCAGGCTTCTTCCCAACAATCAAAAGCAGCCAGCAGCACTTCGGTATCGCTTTTACTTTCAAACCGGTAACCATAACTCTGCAATTCGTCTCTTAGCTCTATGTAGTTATATATCTCTCCATTGTAAGTAATGGTGTACCTGTTTTGCTTACTTATTTCGCCAGAAAAAAATGCATAGTGCATGGGTTGTGCGGCAGCCTTACTGGTATCAATTACAGCCAGGCGCCGATGTGCAAGACCTACAGTAGATGTTTCGTTTAGCCAAAAGCCCTCCCCATCGGGGCCACGATGGGCTAATACTGACGCCATTTTTTGCAAGCTTTGTAACAGCAGTACATCATTGTCTGTTTGCTGTATTTCTTTTTTATTGAGTATGCCTGCTATTCCGCACATGGTTGTAAATATCAAAAAATCCCGCCAAATAGCAGCGGGATTGTTTTAGGTATAAAGTAATTGTTTATTTAAAATATAATCGGCAGGCTTACCCTTATGTTATCCCAACCTACCATTAGGTTGGCACCAGAGGCAGCTTTTTCAAAAGCCATGGCAAAAGATTCCAGGGCCTCCCCGTTTTTATATACAGGCACATCTGTACGTACCACATCCTTTGCCTGGTCGTATTTAAACGATCCCCAGGTATCGGTATCCCTGTTTAAAATAATCGTCCATTTATCTGCATAGGGTATGCAGTATAGTGTGTATCGGCCTTTTTTAATTTTTACTCCGCCAATTTTTACCGGCAAAAAAAACTCTATTTCTGTAGCCTCATTAGCGCCCAGGCGCCACACCTGGCCATACTCCAGCAAATCACCAAAAATGGCCCGGCCATTTTTTTGAGGCCTGCTGTATACCACCCTGGCCACCAATGGCTCGTTTGCTTTATCCTGTATTTTTAGTACAGGATAGCCTACCGGAAAATAACACATATCCATCGGCGATTTATCTACCGGTGGCAACTTAGCTTGTGCGGTGGCAGTACAACATACAGCCAGCATAATAATGATACTCAACAAATATCGCATGCGTAAAATTTTGTTTGGCAAAACTAACCGATTTACTCCAGCCTTTGCGTTAAAATGCATCGCCGGCAAATTCACCCGGCATATACTGCTGATACCAGTGATGGGTGAACGCTTTAAGCGCTGGAAAAAACAATTGGTAACACTGCTGCAGTTGGTTGTAATGCTGTAAAAAAACCTGGTACCCCGGTGCTGCATCTGTAAGATAAGCCGACCGCCTTACCAACCCTTGAAAGCTTTTTTCAATCCCTTCTTTAAACCGGTAATGGTACAACCAGTTTTGTGCTTGCATATAAGGCAACATTTGTCCAAATTTTTCGGGCATAATAGCCTGGTAGGGTTTTAAAAGCCCGTAGGTGGTTTGGGCAAAACTGTACAATGCAGCGGCATCGGCAAATTGTGCGTCATCATTTGCTAAAAAATGATCGTATACCACATCTACAAAAGCCCCGGCATATAACCGGTAGCTTTCTTTAAAAAACAACTTGGCTGCCTGCGTGGCGGTATGATGATCGGTAAAATCGTCAATAGCCCGGTGCAGGGTAATTCCTTTTTGAATAAGTGCATCATACCGCAGCCGGTTATTTCCTTTTACATAATCACTTATCATATTACCTACCAGTATGGGCGGGTGATTGTACGACAGGTATGCATGTGCCAGCAGGTTCATATAATGGTGTTGTTTATAAAGATAACATGTTTGCCGCTGCTTTATACAAGCCTGCTGGTATTCCGTTTTTACTTTTTAACAGTTTAATCGCAAGTTTTAAGTCTTCTTTAAGAAAACTATTAAAACCCTTTAGAGTAAAGGGTTTTAAAGGTATCTGCCAGTAATATTTTATTAGGCAGGTTGCCGTTTACACGTTTTGGCAACCAACAGGTATACGCTGGTAAAGTAAAGCTTGTAACAAATGATTGTTTGAATAGTTTTATACTGAAAAACAACCCACCTGAAAAGGTGGCATCATTAACCAACCAAATACATAGTCATGAAAAAAGTAACCGTTTTTTTAGCCGCAGCCATGCTGCTGGCATCAAGTGTTGTTTTTGCTGCAGACAACAACGAAACCCGGGTAAGCTCAAAAGTAAAAACTGCCTTTAAAAAAGATTTTGCCAGTGCAAACAATATTAGCTGGCAAATTACCAATGGGGTTTTTATTGCATTGTTTGAAGTAAACAACACCCAGGCCGAAGCCGCTTACAATAGCGAGGGCGAGCTGGTAGCTTTGTCTAAACAATTAAACAGCTCCGATCTTCCGCTTACAATTACGCTGGCCATCAGCAAAAAATACAGCGGGTACCAGGTAGCCAAAAAAGCCACCGAAATTACCTACGATAAAGAAACCAGCTACTACATCAATATCGGCAACGATAAAGAAGTGCTTAAATTAAAATGCTCGGCAGAGGGCAATATCAGTATCGATAAAAAAACAAAAAAATAAGGGCTTACTTAGCCCCATATAGCTGGTAAGTATGCCGCTGCAAGTAAACAGCTTTGTGATGCTGTTAAGTTTGTCAGCGGCATTTTTGTACCCTTAAGCCAATAACAAATTACTAGGTAACCATTACCCGGCGGCAACATTTTTTACTGTGATAGCTGCTTAAAAAAAATTACTTTTGCCCCACTAAAAACTTTATTATGACCAAAGGACCTGTATCACAATACATCCAGCATCATTATCGCCATTTTAATGCTGCAGCACTAATGGATGCTGCCAAAGGTTACGAGGCTCACCTGGCAGAAGGTGGCAAAATGATGATAACCCTGGCAGGTGCCATGAGTACTGCCGAGTTGGGATTAAGCTTGGCCGAAATGATTCGCCAGGATAAAGTGCAAATTATCAGCTGTACTGGCGCAAACCTTGAAGAAGATGTGATGAACCTGGTAGCCCATAGCAAATATAAAAGAGTACCCAACTACCGCGACCTTACACCGCAGGACGAATGGGATTTGCTGGAGAACCACTACAACCGGGTAACAGATACCTGTATCCCGGAAGAAGAAGCTTTTAGGCGCTTACAAAAGCACTTGCACCAACAATGGGTAGATGCCGAAGCAAAAGGCGAAAGATATTTTCCGCATGAGTTTTTATACAAAACAGTTTTAAGCGGCGATTTAAAACAGTACTACGAAATTGACCCTAAAGACAGTTGGATAGTAGCCGCAGCAGAAAAAAACATCCCCATTGTATGCCCCGGATGGGAGGATAGCACCACCGGCAACATTTTTGCCAGCTATGTAATAAAAGGCCAATTACAGGCCAGCACAGTAAAAAGTGGTATTGAATATATGGTGTGGCTGGCCGATTGGTATCGGAATAACTCTGCCGGTAAAGGCGTTGGTTTTTTCCAGATAGGTGGTGGTATTGCCGGCGATTTTCCGATTTGCGTAGTACCAATGATGTACCAGGACCTTGAATGGCATGATGTACCTTTTTGGAGCTATTTCTGTCAAATTTCTGACTCTACCACCTCATTTGGCAGCTACAGTGGAGCCGTACCCAACGAAAAAATTACTTGGGGTAAGCTTGATATTAATACACCCAAGTATATTGTAGAAAGTGATGCCACCATTGTTGCACCGTTGATGTTTGCCTGGATACTGGGCTGGTAATATTTACTTTTTTTTTGATTGAGCTGCCGGCAGGCAGCTCTTTTTTTTAGCCGGCACTCATAACCAACTCAAACTAATGCTAAACCAATTATAAAAAAGTGCCTGTGTACTGCAAGCAGTAAACACAGGCTGGTCTTTGCTTATAGCATGTTGGATAACCAGTTTGCACTAAACATTACCCTAAAAGGAGTATGCTGTTTAGTAAAACAGTTAGTAACATCCGATCTCTTTGGTAAAGCGTTGGTATTGATAATTGAGAAAGTGGCAACAGGTGTTTAAAGTTAATACAAAAAAATACCCCGGCAATATAGCCGGGGCAACATGTTAATAAAATATGTATTATTTAAGCGTAAAGCCTGCCTGCAGGGTTTGCTGGCTATTGGTACCCACCATTAGTATAAACTCGCCGGGCTCATATACGTACTGCAGCTTGTCGTTATAAAAACGCAAGTCGTTGGCAGTAACTGTAAAATTTACATTGGCTGAGGTGCCGGCTTTTAAAAATACTTTTTTAAACCCTATTAATTCTTTCACCGGCCTTACCACAGTGCCCACTTTATCCCGGCAATATAATTGTACGGTTTCCTCTCCATCGTACTTGCCGGTATTGGTTACCGTGAGTGATAGCTGTAATTGCTGTGCCGGGCTAATAATCGATTTATCTAATTGAAGGTTACTATACACAAACGGTGAGTAACCAAGCCCATATCCAAAGCAGTAAGCAGGGCTGTTAAGCAAATCTGTATAGGCAGATACATAATTTACATCGCTATCATTTCTGGCGGGCCTGCCTGTATTGTAGTGGTTATAGTACACAGGCACTTGCCCCTCTGTACGTGGAAAACTCATGGGTAATTTTCCTGAAGGGTTATAGTCGCCGAGTAACACATCAGCAATAGCATTACCTGCCTGCATACCCAGCCACCAGGTATATACTATAGCAGGTGCATGCTCACTTGTATAATTAAATACCAGTGGCCTGCCTGCCGCTATTAACACTACTACGGGTTTGCCGGTTGCTATTAAAGCCTTTACCAGCGCTTCTTGTACCCCGGGTAAATGAATACTGCTGCGGCTTTTAGCCTCGCCACTCATTGCCCTTTCTTCACCCACATACACTACTACCACCTCAGCATCTGCTGCTGCTGCAATGGCAGCGGCAAAACCCGCTGTGCTTGTATCGCTGATGCCGCAACCTTGGGCATACAGCAATTTTGTGGCAGGGCTTACCTTGCTTTGCATGGCATCCCACAAACTGCTGATACGGGTACTATCATCTGGCCAATCAAAACTCCAAAAGCCCAGGTGCTCTCTTACTGCTTTTACCAATGGGCCTACCAGCGCAATACTGCGGCTATTTTTTGCTAACGGCAGCAGTTGCTGGTTGTTTTTTAGCAGTACAATACTTTTACGGGCTATGTCCCTGGCAAAGGCAACATGCTCGGGGTTGTTCCATTGTACCTGCTCCCTTTTTTCATCACAAAACCGATAGGGATCATCAAACAAACCCAGCTCAAATTTTTTTGTAAGAATTCGCTTTACGGCTTCATCCACCACACTTGTTTTAACCTTGCCTGCCTTTACCAGTTGAGCCAGGTTTTGTATATAACTGCGGCTTTCCATATCCATATCGCTGCCGGCATTGGCTGCAACCATTGCAGCCTCGCTATTATTTTTTACAAATCCATGGTTTATCATTTCGCCTACGCTGCCCCAATCGCTTACAACAAAGCCAGTATATTTCCATTTGCCTTTTAGCAACTCTCTTTGCAGGTAAACATTGCCGGTAGCGGGGATGCCATTAAGGTCGTTAAAGGAGTTCATAAATGTTGCCACACCTGCATCTAAAGCTGCTTTAAAGGGAGGCAGGTAGGTTTGCCATAGTTGGCGCAGGCTCATATCCACACTATTATAATCCCGGCCACCTACAGCAGCACCGTATGCTGCAAAATGTTTGGCGCAAGCCATCACCGCATCGGTATTACCCAGCCCTTTACCCTGGAAACCCCTTACCCTTGCTGTAGCCACCAGGCTGCCCAGGTAGGTATCTTCACCAGCCCCTTCCATTACCCTTCCCCAACGGGGATCCCGGGCTACATCCACCATGGGTGCAAAAGTCCAGTGTATACCTGCCGCCGAAGCTTCTATGGCCGCAATACGGGCAGCCTTTTCAATAGCCGGCAAATCCCAGCTGGCAGCCTCGGCCAGTGGTATAGGAAATGTAGTACGATAGCCATGTATTACATCCTGCCCAAATAGCAATGGAATTTTTAAGCGGCTTTGCATGGCAATTTCCTGTAGCGATCGGGTGCGTTGTGCCCCCATTATATTAAGGTATGAGCCTATTTGTCCGTTTCTAACCTGTGTTTGTTTGTCGCCATCTTTTGTAATAGGGCCCGTAGCTGCAAAATCGCTGCTGTACTGGTTCATCTGACCTACCTTTTCTTCGAGGGTCATTAATTGTAGCACAGAGTCTACCCGTTGGGTGATGGTTTTTTGTTGTGCTGAGGCAGAAAAAAAACCAATAAAAAAAAACAAGCTTGTGCACCATACCAATTTTTTCATATATCGTATCGTTTAATTGTAAAACTAGTTTTAATAGCAGTGGTATAAAAATTATATCGCTGTTAAATGATGGGAATTTTTAAATGATTTATCTTATTGTTGATTAATTTTCTTTTGCAAAAAAACATTGCGACACCACCTTTATTGAGCCAATTGGCCCATTGCCATTAATAACAAATGATGCAGCTTATTATAACAGAAAATTATACCACCCTTTGTGAGCAAGCTTGCCAGCAGTTACTGCAACTGGCCAACAGCATCACCAACCCATTACTTTGCACAGCATCAGGCGATAGCCCGGCTGGTTTGTATAAATTAATGGTACAGCAAATAATACAAAAAGATATCCCCTGCAAGCAATGGAAGTTTATAAGCTTGGATGAGTGGGCAGGAATGAATGGCGCTGATGAAGGTAGCTGCCGCTATCACTTGAACCAGCAGTTGTTTCATCCATTGATGGTAACAGAACCACAGGTAATTTTTTTTGATGGTAGATATCATTCGCCAGATGAAGAGTGTAAACGAATAGAGAAAGCTATACAGCAGCAGGGCGGTATTGATATTGCCATACTTGGGCTGGGTATGAATGGCCATATTGGTATGAATGAGCCGGGTACGCCTGCTGGCATACGCAGCCACGTTAGTAAGCTGGATGTTATTACAACACAAACAGGACAAAAATATTTTTCAAGCCCCCGACAGTTAAGTGCCGGCATAACACTGGGGCTTGGTACCCTGTTGCAAAGCAAGCACCTGGCACTGCTGGTAAGTGGCAGCCACAAGGCTAGCATTTTGCAACAAATGCTGCAAGGCCCCATTACCGAAGCCTTGCCGGGCAGCCTGCTGCGTAACCACCCACACTTAACTATTTATGCCGATAAAGCTGCTGCACAATTATTATCTATATGACAAAAGAAAAAATTATTGGCATCGATCTTGGCGGCACACATGTAAGGGCTGCCATAGTGCAGCATGGACAAGCCGGACCTGTAACCAGCCAGCGTATCAATGCCTATGCAGATACAGCCACTGTTTTGCAACAGGTTTTTGATAATACAGACCCCCTTTTTACGACTGCTGTAAAAGCTATTGGCATTGGTTTTCCGGGGCTGGCCATCAATGGGGTGGCACATGATGTGTATAATATTCCATCCTGGACGGAGGTGCCGCTGCAGCAATTAATGCAACAGCGGTATAAGGTGCCGGTACAAATAAATAACGATGCCAACTGTTTTGCTTTGGGCGAATATTATTTTGGCCAGGGCCGGGGCTGCAACACTATGGTGGGGCTAGCCATTGGTACGGGCTTAGGTGCCGGCATTATACTCAACCAACAACTATACAGTGGCAAAGCCGGCTGTGCCGGCGAGTTTGGTATGATGCCCTACCTCGATAAATTTTACGAATACTATGCCAGCGGCCAGTTTTTTAATAACGTTTATCATATAGATGGTAATCGTGTTTTTGAAAATGCCCGGGCTGGTGATGCAGCTGCACTGCATATGTACCAGCAACTGGGGTTTCACCTGGGCAATGCCATCAAAACAATTATTTATGCTGTTGATCCGCATTTGGTAATACTGGGTGGTGCAGTAAAAAACGCCTATCCCTATTTTAAAAATGCGCTGTGGCAACAGGTACAAACAATAGAGCTAAAAAAAGCACTGCAGCATTTTGATATAAAAGTGGCTGAGTTAGAAAATAGTGCCATACTGGGTGCAGCAGCTTTACATTACAATCTTTAAAACAAACAGGTATGCAACTATTATTTTTTTGCCCCCGTTGGGGAAACGAAAATATTGAGTGGGATGCATTTTGCAGCCTTGTAAAAGATGCCGGATACAATGGTATTGAGGCTGGTGTACCTTTTGATGAGCATGAAAAACAGGCCATGCAAAATGCATTGCAAAAATATGAGCTTAAGCTGGTGGCTCAATACTGGCAATCGTTTGAAAATGATTTTGATGCACACTTAACCGCTTATATAAGCCACCTGCACCACTTGTCCACTTTACAGCCACTTAAAATAGATGCACAAACCGGCAAAGACTATTTTAGTGTGGAGCAAAACACTCAATTGTTTACCGCCGCCAAAAACTTTACTAATCAAACAGGTATTGCCGTAGCGCATGAAACACACCGCAACAAGGCGCTGTTTGCGGCACCGGTGGCCCGGCAATATTTTTTACAAGATCCATCCCTTACCATTACAGCCGATTTTTCGCACTGGTGCAATGTATCGGAAAGTTACTTGCAAGATCAGCAGGAAACCATCGAACTTGCCATACCGCATTGCATTCATATACATGCAAGGGTAGGCCATCCGGAAGGGCCACAGGTTACCGACCCCCGCTTGCCCGAATGGCAAGAGGCATTGCAGCATCATCTTGGCTGGTGGAAAAAAATTAAAACACATCATTTGCAACAAGGGCAGCACTGCTTAACAATTAATACAGAGTTTGGCCCTGCCCCTTATATGCCCCATCACCCAAAAACAAAAAAGCCACTGGCAAACCAGTGGCAAATTAATTGCTGGATGATGGAGTATTTAAAACGGGCTTTATAAAACAGGCAAATAGTAGTTTGCCAATTTTTTTGATTTATTTTTTTATCGAAAATAACCAGGGCAGCAACTCTGGCTCTGCAAATGCATTATCCCAGCTATTGTGGTTTACCCCGGGGTAAAGGCTATATTTTACATCGGCCTTGTTAGCCCTTAACGCATCTACCATTACTTGTGAGCAGTTGGGAGGCACCACCGCATCTTTATCGCCATGAAATACCCACCATTTTACCGCCGTTAGCTGTGTTGCAGTTTCGGGTGCTGCTCCGCCACAAATAGGAAAGGCGGCTGCAAATAATTTAGGGTTTCTGTTTACAATTTCAAACGTACCCATACCACCCATAGAAAGACCGCCTACATATACTTGCTTTTTGTTAATGGGATAATCTTTTAATAATTTTTTTAACAGGCCTTGTGCCAGTACCATGGCAATTGTAGGATCTCCACCTGCCTGAAATTTAAAATCTCTAAATCCTGCCGAATCAACACTAAACTGCACGTTACTCCAAAAACTTTTGGAAGGGCATTGCGGAAAAACTACAATGGCCGGGTAGTTATCTCTCACGGCTTCTTTTAAAAAAAGTGTTGCGCCATGCACTAGTTGGGCTTCATTGTCACTTCCCCTTTCGCCGGCACCATGCAGTACATATATTAATGGATATTTTTTAGCTGCATCATAATTTTTGGGTAGCAGTAACCGGTAGGGCAGCGTATCTGCCCCCATTATAAACAGCGCTTTTTGATACAGGGATTTATCTTGAGCCAGCAGGCTGGTAGCAGTAAACACTGTAACAAATATTACCAACAACAATCGTTTCATATAAAAATGGGTATTTATTATTTATAAAAAATCAAGCAGGTGCCCCAGTACCTAAATTTAATACTCCTTTTTTATTTGCTTGTGTATTATTCAGTACAGGCAACTTTCTTTTTAAAACACAAGGGTAGCAATGGAATGGGGTAATGCTTTTACTTGTGCTGCACTGCCCTTTACCCACAAATAGTAAGGTGTTTCTTTATCGCTCTGGTTCATCACCACTACCACTACTTTACCATCGGGGTTTAAAAAAGCTGTGGTAAGCAGCTGGCTGCGGCTGGCGGCACTGGTAATACGCTTAGCGCCGGGTTGTATATATTTTGAAAAATGGCCTATATAATAATAGGCGTTGGTATAAATAAGTTCGCCCGTTTTGGTATCGCCATGCACAGGTGCAAAACAAAAATTACCCACGTGGTTGGGCCCACCTGTTTCGTCTAATATAATATTCCAATCGGTAAAGCCCACCATGCCATTGTTAAAATCGTTGATCATGCTGCGGCCATACTCTTCGCCCAATACCCACTCGTTATAGCGGGCTGCATTAAAACTTTCGGCACATCCTTCTGTAAAAAATATATGCTTATCCGGAAAAGCCTCCTGCACCCTGCGGATATTATCGTACATGGGTACGCCTCCGCTCCAGTCTTCGTACCAATGAAATCCAATACCCCAAATATACTTGGCTGCCCCGGGATCGTTCATATAGGTTTGCGCCCGTTGATAAATAAGGTCTCTGTTATGATCCCACACTATAATTTTTTTATCTTTTAAGCCTTGTTTTACCATCGTTGGGCCCAGGTGATTTTTTAAAAAATCCCGTTCTTCTTCGGCTGAATAAATACAGCTTTCCCAACGCTGTTTGGCCATGGGTTCGTTTTGGATAGATATACCCCATATTGGCATACCTTCTTTTTCGTAGGCTTTTATAAACTTAGTGTAGTAGTTGGCCCAGCTATCATAAAACTCAGGCTTTAAGTGGCCGCCCTGCAGCATACTATTATTATCCTTCATCCAAGCTGGCGGGCTCCAGGGGCTGGCAAATAAGGTAAGCTTACCACCTGCAGCGGCCTGTGCTGCTTTTATAAAAGGGATTTTGTATTTTTTATCTGGCGTAATGTCAAACGATTTTAGCGCTTTATCATTATCGGCTACATAGGTATAACTACCGCTGCTAAAATCGCAACTGTTGATATTGGTACGGGCCACGGTATATCCAATACCCTCTTTTTTATCAAAAAAGGCTTTTAAAATTTCTTGCTGTTTGGCCACCGGCATTTTTGCATAGGTTTCGGCAGCAGCATCTGTTAAGGCCGCACCAATGCCTACAAATGTTTGAAAGGTATTGGCGGGATCTACAAATACACAAACCTGTGTTTCTACCGGCTGCCCCATATGCGTAAACTGCAGGGTATCGGTAGCTGTTAGTTTAAGTGCTGTTTTTTCTGCTGTGCTGTATACCGTAATTTTTTTGCCATTGGTGTTAAACGGTTTTTTGGAGGCCAGCTGTGCCTGCGTAGCAGTAACCGCCGCCGTACAGCAGCAAAGAGTGCACATCAAGTATTTTTTCATGTATGTATGTTTATAGTATGGGGATGTATTACCAAATAAAAGTACCTGCACTTTGCGGCTGCAGGGTTGTTTTTACCCAACGGTTTTTAAAGCGGATATTAAAGGTGTTGCTGGATGCAGACTCGTTTAATACCACCAGCACTTTTTTACCGGCAGGTGTTAAAAATGCAGCGGTGGCCAAATCGGCCGGTTGTGTACTGGCAATGCGTATGGACCCTGACGGTACAAATTTTGATAACTGCCCTACAATATAGTATCCCACATTTTTGGTAATACCCGAGCCAATTGTAAGTGCGCCTTTGCACTCGGTGCAGCCGCCGGGGGTGTGTGGCCCATATTGCGGATCGTTTGCCAGGTTCCACTCCAGCGCCACTTTACTCCAATTGCGTACGGCGCCAATCATTACGTTTTTAATATGCCACATAAAATCGCCGCTAAAACTTCCGTTGGCACCTGTCCATTGTTCGGTAAAGTATAAGTTTTTATCTGGATGGGCAGATTTAACGGTGCTAAGTGCACTGATGTTGCCATTGTACAGGTGAAAAGCACTGCCATCTATAAAGGCTTTGGCAGCAGCATCGTTTAATACGGCAATAGGGTAGCCGGGGTTATCGCAATTATGATCCCACACAATTATTTTGGTATTAATAGCTGCATCCCTAAAAGCCGGGCCTAAATTATTTTTTACAAAATTGGCCTGCTCTGCTGCAGACATTACCATGCTGGGATTGTTACCGCCATGCTGTGGTTCGTTTTGCAGGGTAATGGCATCAATGGTAATACCATTTGCCTTCATGGCCTGTATGTATTTTACAAAGTAGTTGGCATACACCGCATAGTATTGGGGCAACAACCCACCCCCTACCGAGCTGCCATTGCTTTTCATCCATACGGGTGCACTCCATGGTGAGCCCATAATTTTAATGGCAGGGTTGATGGCCAGTATTTCTTTTAACAGTGGCACCAGGTGCAGCGTATCTTTTGATAAACTAAACTGTGAAAGTGTTTCGTCAGTTTGCCCGGCAGGTAAATCGTTGTAGCTAAACACCGATTCGCTCAGGTCGGATGCACCCACACTTATCCTTAAATAGCTAACGCCGATAGCGTTGGCACCATTGCCAAACAAATCTTGCAGCAGCGCTGCTTTGGCAGCCGCACTTAAGCCATTAATAAGCTGGGCACTGCCACCGGTAAGGGTATAGCCAAAGCCATCCATTGTTTGAAAAGTTTGGGCACTGTCTATATCAATAAATGTACTGCTGCTGTTATCGGTACTACCAAAAGAGAGGGTAACATTTTGTTTTTGCAGTAACGGCGTTTGGCTGGCGGCGGTTAACCACATATCCATATCATTGGTGCCAACTACCGGTGGTATAGGATCGGGAGGTGGCGTGGGTGTTGAGCCACCAGAAGTTTTTTTTGAGCAGGCACCCGCTAATAAAAATACTACCGCAGCGGTGATGGCTGCATGTGCTAACAGTTTATTTTTTTTCATCCAAAGTTTTTAAAAAAGGTTTTATAATAATTTAAAAGAAGCTTCTTTTACATCTCGGCTGTTACCGCCGATAAATACTTTAAAATCTCCCGGCTCGGCTACCAGTTTTAAATCGCTGTTGTAAAACTTAAGATCGCTTACTGCAATGTTAAATTGGATTGTTTTTGTTTCGCCGGCTTTAAGCGCCACTTTTTCAAATGCTTTTAATTCTTTTACCGGGCGGGTGATGCTACCAACCATATCCCTGATATACAGCTGCACTACCTCGCTGCCATTTATTGCACTGCTATTGGTTACCGTTATGCTTGCCGTAATACTTTGGCCGGCCTTAATGGTACTGCTGTTAAGTTTAATATCGCCATATGTAAAATGGCTGTAGCTGAGGCCGTATCCAAATGGATATTGCGGATCGTTGCTTACATCTAAATAATTACTGCGAAATTTTTGAAACCATTGGCCAGCAGGCAACGGCCGGCCTGTATTTTTATGATTGTAATAAATAGGTACCTGCCCTACATTTTGTGGCCAGGTGGTACTTAATTTACCCGATGGATTTACATCGCCAAACAATACATCGGCAATGGCAAAGCCGGCTTCGCTACCGCCAAACCATACATTTAAAATAGCTGGTACGTTTTCGCTTTCCCACTTAATGGCCAGCGGCCGCCCGGTGAATAATACCAGCACTACGGGTTTGCCTGTTTTAAGCAGTGCGGCCAGCAGCTCTTTTTGTGCTTGCGGAATTTGTATATCACTTCGGCTGCTGCTTTCGCCAGTCATTTCGGCGCTTTCGCCCAGTGCGGCTATTACCACATCGCTTTGTGCGGCCAGTGCCAGCGCTTCATCCAGCAGCTGTTGTTTGGTACGGCCATCCCTGTCAAACGATTTACCAAACATACCGGCCCGTTGCTCAAAAAGGGTATCATCATCTAAAAATGAGCCTTTGGCATAACTTACTGTTGCACTACTGCCCAACACAGCTTGCAGGCCATCTAGTACAGAAGTGGCTTTGGCAAAATTGGCCGCCACACTCCAGGTGCCAGGCATATTTTCCCGGTTGTTTGCCAGTGGGCCAATCAGTGCAATATGGCCGCTCTTTTTAAGCGGCAGCAGGTTGTTTGCATTTTTCATTAATACAAAACTTTGCGCTGCAATGGCCCTTGCCTCTTTACGATTGGCATCGGTAAAAATTTCTTTAGCAGCCCTGTCTTCGCTACAGTAGCGATATGGATCTTGAAACAACCCTAGCTTATATTTTGCTTCCAGTATTCTTCTGCAGGCTGCATCAATTTGCGCTACCGTTACTTTGCCTTCTTTTACGGATTGCTGCAGGGTAGTTAAAAAACCTTCGCCTACCATATCCATATCAATACCGGCATTTATAGCCAGCTTGCTTACTTGTTTTAAATCGCCCATGCCATGGTCTATCATTTCGTTAATACCGGTGTAATCGGTAACTACAAAACCATTAAAGCCCCATTGCTTGCGCAATACATCCGTCATTAAAAATTTATTAGCGGTGGCGGGTATTCCATCTACTTCGTTAAATGATGCCATGATGCTGCCAGCACCTGCATCTATAGCTGCTTTATAGGGTGGCAGGTACTCGTTGTACATGCGCAGGCGGCTCATATCAGTGGTATTATAATCCCGGCCGGCTTCGGCTGCACCATACATGGCATAGTGTTTTACACAGGCCATAATGGTATTGTTTTTTGATAAATCAGCGCCCTGGTAGCCTTTAACCATTGCTTTGGCAATTTCGCCACCCAGGTACACATCTTCGCCATTGCCTTCGGCAATACGGCCCCAGCGAGGGTCACGGGCAATATCTACCATGGGGCTAAACGTCCAGTTAATACCATCGGCGCTGGCCTCCTGTGCAGCTATTTGGGCGCTGCGTTCAATTGCCTTCATATCCCATGTACAGCTTAGCCCTAACGGTATAGGAAACACTGTTTCGTATCCATGTATTACATCCATACCAAACAGCATGGGTATTTTAAGCCGGCTTTCTTCTACCGCTACTTTTTGTACAGCCCTTATTTTTGCTACCGATTTTATATTAAACAACCCACCTACTTTTCCTTCTTTTATTTTTTTACCAATATCGGAGTTGCTGGCCTGGCCTGTAACAATATCTCCGCTGCCGGGCAGGTTTAGCTGGCCTATCTTTTCTTCCAGCGTCATCTTTTTCATCAGTGCATCTACAAAGCTTTTCATCTTTGCATCCTGCGCCTGTGCGGCTATACTTATGATTACCGCACACAGTAGGGTTAATTTTTTTAGCATGGTGGTTTGTTTATTTAGTATTCAATTGTTTTATTTTTTTAAAATAGGCAACATCAATTTTTGCCAAATAGCATAGCCCTTTGCATTCATATGCAGCTGATCATTTATAAAAATATCCTGCATAATGGTACCATCTTGATGTAGCATGGCATGATATACATCAATAAAATCTGTACGTTTTTGTGTTGCTAAAAAATCCTGAACTGCCTGGTTAACTGCCTGCATTTTTGGCCACAAGTGTTTACGGCTGGGGCTGGGTTTTAACGATATAAAGGCTACCGGTACTTTGGGATACCATTGTCGAATAAGAAAAAATAACTGCGTAAACCGGTTTAATACCGTGGCGGCGCTAACGGTATCGGATGCCGCCAAATCGTTTTCGCCACAATAAATAATAATTTGCCTGGGCTTGTATGGCAGTATAATATCGTTGGCATACCGGGTAACATCGGGCAGGGTGGAGCCGCCAAAGCCACGGTTAATAATTTTATAAGCCGGAAAATATTGCTGTACATCTTTCCATAAGGTAAAGGATGAGCTGCCGATGAGCAGGATGGATTTTTGGGGCGGCATTTGTACACTGTCTTGTTGTTTAAATGCCTGTATATCGTTGTAAAAAGGCGGTGCTTGTGCCCCGGCCATTAGGCTGCTGCCCATACAGATGATGGTAAAGAAATACCGGGCTTTTTTTAATATGCTCATTTTTAAAACATGCTTTTAGTTATTTTTTAATCTGCCTTAATTACGGCTGTTCGTTGGCTGGTGCCATTTTCGTTAATTGCCTCTATACTATAATAATAGGGTTTTTGGCTATCCATGGCTTTCATCCAATACTCGTTATTGGCATGCACCATAATGCTGCTATATAACTTATCGGGGTGGGTGCCGTAATAAATATTGTAGGCAAAGGCATCGCTGGCCGGGCGCCATTTTATAAAGGCGCTGCGTTTATCTTTTTCGGTACGTAGTACAATAAAGCCCTGCACGGGTGCTGGCTTGTTGCCGTTACCATTACCAAATATTCTTAGCCCGCTGATGGCAAATTTTCCGGTGGGCATGTGTATGTTTTCCAGCTTAATAAACCTTGCTTGCACGGGGTTGGCCAGCTGTACATACTCGTGGGGAATATCAGTTTGATTGTTGCTTTTATCTACCAGCAGCTGCCATTTTTTGCCATCGGTGCTGTAATACATTTTATACTGGTGGTACTGCCCAGCTATTTTGCCAAGCCTGTTAGAAGCCACCTCCTCATCAGCATAGTTTATTTGAATGGCATTTACTGTACTTAGATTACCCAGGTCGGTTTGTATCCATTCACCTTTATCGCCGGTGGCGGCGCTCCAGTAGGTTTTAATTAGTTCATCCACTGCCTGGTTGGCGTGGTAAGCACCCAGCGTGGAGGATACCTGTACTGGTTTATTATAATTGAGCAACATCCAGCCGGTAAAATAGCCCGACTTACCGTTGGTGCCATAGTTGCTGCCATCGTAACCATTGCCGGGTATGTAATGTGGATAATCGCCAAAGCTGGTATTGCACCACATTACATCATCTTTATCAAAGCCTGTGGGCCATATACCGAGCCTTCTTTCAAAAGTGTTTTTTACAGATAGTACGGTGGTAGATACATGCCAGTAATTATTAAAATTATCTTTAAAGGTGGCTCCGTGGCCTGCACCCCTTACAAAGCCACCCAACTTAAAACTTAACGGATCGCTTTGGGGCTCAAAAAAATCAAGTGGCCCATTGCCTACCAATAACCCATCGGCATAGCCGCTAAATTCGGTACCGGGTGCCCCATATTGCAGGTAATATTTGTTTTTATATTTTGTCATATGGCTGCCCTCTATAAAGGGGTCTAAAAAGGTATTGTCCATGTGCTCGCCAAAGCGCTGCCATCCATAGCGCCAGGGCTCCAGCAGGTACATTTCTTTACGGGTGCCAATGGGTTTAAAGGTTTTACGATTAAGCTCTATGCCATACATCGGAAATTTGTTGCTGCTGCCATTGTACATATATAGCCGGCCATCATCATCTGTAAAAAAAGATGGATCCCATCCGCCAATTTCAAAACTATCCACCAGGGGTTTCCATTGGTTGTTTTTGGGGTTGGTGCTCATCCATATACTAAAGTTGCTGGTATAAGTGCTGCCAAAAACAATCATCGTATCTCCTATAATGCCTACGGCGGGTGCACACAACTCATCGTAGCCCTCGTTCCAGGGGCGTAAAAATTTTTTGCTGATAAAGTTCCATTTAACCATATCGCTGCTCCACCAATAACCCCATTGGTTGGTACTAAACAGGTAATAATCGCCTTTGTAGGTAACAATTACGGGGTCGGCGGTGGCCCTGTGCCGGCCCCACTCGCTAAAATTGGGAATGGGTGTATAGCCGTAATCAATATTAATGGGGTTGCAATAGGTTTTTTGCTGGCAACAAACAGTGCTGCTTATGCCCAGTGATACCAACAATAAACACAGCCACTGTTTCATACTTACAAGTTTTGTTTTTTTAATTGTTGTACGGCATAGCTGGCAGCCCTTGCTGTAAAAGCCATGTATAAAATAGAGGGGCTTTGGTTGCCGGTACTCGTCATGCAGGCGCCATCTGTTACAAAAACATTTTTGCAATGGTGCAGCTGGTTCCATTGGTTAAGCAAGGATGAGGCAGCATCCCGGCCCATGCGTACGCCACCCATTTCGTGTATGTCCAGGCCGGGTGCCTGCCCACTATCGTGTACCTGTATGTTTTTTGCGCCGGCGGTTTCAAACATTTGCCTGCCCTGCTGTAAAAAATCCTGCAGCATTTTTTCGTCATTATCATCGTACCCAACAGAAGTGACGAGTAACGGCATTCCGTAACCATCTTTTTTATCTTTACTTAACCATACCTGGTTGGTAGCCTTGGGGATGGTTTCGCCCTGCATATACATATACATACCCCAGGGGCCGGGTTGGGCAAGCGCCTCTTTATAACCGGCTCCAAAGCCATCTGGGTTTTCGTAATACAAGCGGCGGCGGTATCCCCCGCTAAATATTACATATCCGCCTAAAAAATCGGTGTCTTGCTGTTTAAGGTTTCTAAAATTAGGTATTACACATTCGGCTGCTCTTTTGGCGGAGTGATACCAGTTTTGCAGGCCATCAAACTCCGCATTCATACTACCGCGGTAGTTATGAAAGCAGATGTATTTACCCAACAGCCCATTATCGTTGCCCAAGCCATTGGGAAAACGCCGGCTGGTAGAGTTGAGTAAAATAAGATTACTGTTAAGGGCTGATGCATTTACAAATATGATACGGGCAAAAAATTCGGTGGCCTGCTTTGTTTGGGCATCTATTACCCTTACGCCGGTAGCCTTGCCCAATTGCTCATCGTAAATAATAGAGTGCACTACAGCATGTGGCCTGATGGTAAGGTTGCCCGTTTTTTGTGCCCATGGCAGTGTGGAGGTGTTGGAACTAAAGTAGCCTCCATAGGGGCAACCCCTCATACACAAATCTCTGTTTTGGCATTGGCCCCGGCCTTGTGCAATATGTATGGGCTGGGTTTGTGTAATATGTGCCCACCGGCCGGGTATGTAATGGCGCTGGTATTTATCCCAAATGGCTTTTTTAAACTGTTTTTCTACCGCATTAAATTCCATACCGGGCAAAAACTCACCATCGGGCATGGCCTCAATATTTTCGTAGGTGCCGCATACGCCAATAAATTTTTCGGCATGGCTGTACCAGGGAGCAATATCCTTGTACCGAATTGGCCAGTCGGTGGCATAGCCATAGCGTAGTGGTGCACTAAAATCCCAATCGCTCCAGCGCTGGCAACTGCGGCCCCAAATAAGGCTTTTGCCACCTACCTGGTAGCCCCGTATCCAGTCGAATGGTTTTTGTTGTATGTATGGATGATCGGCATCGTTTACAAAAAAATGGCGGGTAGCTTCATCATATCCAGCAGCCTTGCTGATGAGTGGGTTTTGCAAACGCTGTTGTTGTGTTATTTGGCCACGGTGAGGCAGCTGCCATTGATGCAGGTGCATGGTGGGGTAATCGGTAAGGTGTTGTACATCCCGCCCTCTTTCCAGCACCAGGGTTTTTAAGCCCTGCTCACACAACTCTTTAGCAGCCCATCCGCCGCTTATGCCACTGCCTATTACAATGGCATCAAAGGTATTGGCAGCCTTGCCACCTGCATTGATGTGGATAGATGAGGTATCTGGCATTAGTAAAAGGGTTTTCTTTTTTTAAAGAGGATGCAATCTGCTGCATAAGCCACCGGGCCTGTAAAAAAGAACAGGAGGGCGAGTAGAGCAAATAAAAATGGATGCTGATCTTCGTAATAAAATTTGCCGCCACCTACTTTAAAACAGATGTACAGCATTAATATAAACATACAGCCGGCTGCCAGCCGGGTAAACAGGCCGAGCGTTAGGCAAACACCCACCAGCAACTCCAGCCCCTTACCAATATAAATCATTAGCAGGGGGTTGGGAAAACGTTTAAACACATCCCACTCGGTATAGCCTTTTATTAGCCCGGGCTTAAATACTTCCAGGCCATGGTATGCCATCAGCAACCCTGTAATAATCCGCAACAAAACCAAGCCATTGGTTTGCCAAAGCGGCTCTGCAGAAAAAAGTTTTTTCATATCCTGTGTGCTAAAATATATCAGCCCTTGCCAGTAAGCAAGCCCTTCTATTTACTAAAGACACAAGAAATACCGGTATATACTATACCGGTAAAAAAAATCATTTAAGCGCCTGGTCGTTTGCTTTTTGTAAAAAATTAGCGGTTTCGCCAATATGTTGTGTTTGCCACTGCAATAATGCCTCGTCGGGTACGCTTTGTAAAGGGGTGGTGCTGGATTGTGAGGGTTCGTTATAAGGCATATTGCTGGCACGGTTATACACAGAAATAAGGCTCCAGCGTGGCTTGTCTGACAGGTTGGCCTCGGAGCGGTGTAAAATATTGGGGTGAAAAAATAGTGCATCGCCGGCATTAAGGATAACATATACCAGGGGCATTGTTTTTAAAGCCAGCTCCACATAATGGCGGGAGGCACCAACCTGCTCGCCGGCAAACCCATGCTCAACCCTGCCCATTTTTTGGCTGCCGCCAATTACCTGCAGGCAGCCATTGTGTTTATTAGCATCGGTAATGGCTACCATCACACTAATCATTTGTTCGGGAAATAAAAACTCGTTTTTGTACCAATACCCATAATCCTGGTGCCACTCCCAGGCGCCCCCCACCTTTGGTTCTTTTTGCATGAGTTTGCTATGAAAATGGCATACGGGTGCATCGCCATCCAGCAGCATACCGGCATTATCTACCATACGGCTGCTTTTGGTAAGCAGGCCATAAGCATCATCGCCGGGGGTATACCAAAGGGTGAGTTTGGTTTTTTTGCCCGTTTGATCGTTTAAATCAAAAGCATGTTTTTGTAACACATCATCACTGGTGGCTACCTGATACAGTTTTTGCACTTCTTCTTTTGCTAAAAAGTTTCTTACAATTACATACCCATCTGCCTGGTAGGCTCTTACTTGCTGCGTTGTTAATTGATACTTTGACATGGTATACTTTTTAAAAAATAAATAGTGTGTTTTGCTTAAACCATCGGCCAGGGAAAACGGCTTTTTAATTGTACCCTTACACCCTGCTCGGCCGAGCGGCGGGCTGCTTCAATAATTTCCAGCACATGCAGGGCATGCTCTGCATGTATAATTGGTTCGATTTTTTTTACCAGGCTTTCGCCTACTACCCTTGCCCCCTCCTGCCACTCGTACCCACCCTTATCGGTGCAAACCAAGCGGGGGGCTTCGGTGGCCGAGGTATCCATTATTACGCCATTGGTTTCCCAATCGTAGCCTATCAGGCGCATATTACCAGCATCGCCATATACTTGTATTGAGTGCAGGGTTTGGTTGCCTGCTTCGTGCCCATGCGGATCAAAATAATTAAACCCACACATAACGTGGCTGATAATACCCTTATCATGCTCCAGCAAAATTTGGGCATTGTCTTCGGCCTGTACTTTTATTTTTCCTTTATCATCCACGGTTCTTTCGGTTGTTACAATACTCGTCATCGCCACCACACTGCGTGCAGGGCCCAACAGGCCGGTTAAAGTGGCCATATTGTACACACCTAAATCTGGCATACTGCCGCCGCCTTTTTCGTAAAAAAATGCACTCCAGGTAGGACCAGTGTGGCCATATTGGCCGTGTGCCGCTGCAATTTTGCCCAGTTTACCCTCTTGTATTTGTTTGCTCATAAAAGCAAACTGCGGGCTGTTTACTACTGCAGGTGCACCCCAAATACGGAGATTTTTAGTTTTGGCAAGGTCGAGCAATGCTCTTCCTTCGGCATAGGTATTGGCCATGGGTTTTTCACTCCACACATGTTTGCCGGCGAGCAGGGCTTTTTTATTAAGGTATCCATGCGCCTGCATATCGGTAAGCGTTACCAGCATATCAAACGGTACCCCGTTTAATTGAGCATCAATATCGGGATAAGTGGCTACATCCAGTTCGTATTGTTTAGCCTGTGCGGTTGTTCTTTCTATTTTTATATCACAAAGGCTTACAATTTGTATGTACGGCGAGCTTTTTAATTGAGGGATATACCGGTTGCTAACGCTGCCACAGCCTATAATGGCCACTTTTATCTTTTTATCGGTGCTGGCTGCCGCCCAACTTTGTAAGGAGGATACCAGCAAGGCTGCACTGGCCATGGCTGTTTTGGTAATAAACTCCTGCCGGGTAATATTTTTCATAAATGTGTTTTTTGATCAATAACTTAATGCGGTAGCCAGGTTATTACTTACTGGCCAGATGTGGCTTAGGTTTTTTTAAATTATTTTTTAAGGGGTAAAGGTTGTTGTAAAACCCAGTTTTTTTAACCCGTTTTGTATATCTGGTATTTTCATAAACAGTTTCCACAATAAGCCGGTACGATGGTTTTCTATCATGGTAATGATGGGCCCCTGGTCAATAGCAAGGTGGCTTTGGGCATACCAGTTATGGTGAATGCTAAAGCCATCTGCAAAACCATATTTTGTCCATATTTTATCACCTAGCTGGTAATAAAAGTAGCGCAGGGCTTCCATACTTTCTTTTGGTGTGTAGGGCATTGATGCAATGGCGGCGGTAGGTTGTATTACGCCCCTGTCGTTTTCGGGGCTGTGGGCAAGGTAGCCCTTGTAACTATCGCCTGCTGTAAGGCCCCAGCATACATTGCTATAGCCTTTAAACTTGCCAGGATTTTCGATACAGTAAGCCCGGTTGATGAGGGTATGATTTTTTGCCTGCAAAAAATAATCGTTGCCCAGCGAATCGGTGAGGCCATTGGGGTTGATGCCCTGAAAGGTATATTGCTCAAAAAAAAGTGGGCCTCCTTTGTCTTTATCGTAATTGCCCAGAGGTAACAGGTACCCATAATATTCTTCACCGTTTTTAAATCCGGTACTGCCCGTCCAGGTGCCATTGTACACCGCAGCGCTTATGGAGTGATATTGGGAGGAGGCTGCCATGATGTAGGTAATCAAACACTCATTCCACCCCCATACCGGAAAGTTCATATCAAACCCATTATTGGGGCTCCAATGCCAAAAAAGTTTGTTTTGATTATTGGTATGCCAGTTCCAGTTAGCGGCACCCCATAGTTGGTTAATCCGTTTACGCAGGTATACCTCCCTGGGGGTGTCTTTTGTAAAATATTCCCGGGCGCATAAAAAGCCCATTAGCAGGTAGCTGGTTTCTACAATATCGGCGCCATCATCCAACCGGTCGAACTTGATGGTTTTGCCTGTACGCCCATTCATAAAATGCGGATAAATACCGTGATAGCAATCGGCATTTATTAAAAAGTCGGCAATTTTTATCAGCCTTCTTACTGCTGTATCCCGCCCTATCCATCCACGGTTTACAGCTACTACGGTACTCATTATACCAAAGCCTGTGCCGCCAATGGCACCAGCATCGGGGCCAAAATCTGTTTGGCTAAAGTTGGGTTCATCCCAGGCTTCGTTTATATAATCCCAATAATGCTCCGCTTTTACAGTATTGCTTCTTTCTAACGCCAGGCCACTATAAGGGTGGGCTCCATGCCAAAAAAAGCGAAAGGTTTGTTTTTGCACCAACTCCAGCAGCTCGTTATCGCTGAGGTTTTTAATAATCCCCACCGGGGCAATACTATCGGGGCCATCGCCATAGCGGCCCTTTGTAAGCAACTGCGATTGTTGTGCGGTTACTATGCCAGCCACAAGCAATGTGGCAGTAACGGTAATAAGCTGTTTTATCATTGCAGGGATGTTGTTTTACGGTTATTGATTATTGGGGAGTACAATCCAGCGGTTTAAAAAATTATAGGGCAACTCCAGTACCAGTTTATAAAAATTAGCGGGCATGTGGCTAATGGGTATAGTTGCCTTGCCACTGGCTACGGGCACGCTTGCCATTAGCTGGTACTCATCCCGGCCACCGTTTTTAAAGTGATTGGTTGTGGCAAGCCATATGTAGGCTTTACCGGTGCTATCCAGCACCTGCCAGCTAACAAGCAGGTTATTTTGCTGCAACACGGCATTGGCATTAATGGCCGAAACTTTGCCGGTAAGGGCAACGCCATCTATTTCTACTAACTGTTGCCTGGGTATTTGTATGCCCAGGTGGCGGGCCATGGTGGGCATTATATCTACAATACCCGGATTTAAACCAAAGTAATTGTTAAGGCCTTTTGCATTGGTGGCTATCCAGGTGGTACGCTCACGGGGGCTTTGGTCGCCGTGGTGGTAGCCATTATCCTGCCGGCCATGATCGGTGGTGATCCACACCTGCCAATCTTCGTTAAACCTGTGCTGGCGGTATTGTACAGCCTGCCATAATTTTTGCAGCTGGCTATCTAAAATAGTTACCGCCTGGTTAAGCTGTGTACTGTTGCCATGGCGATGGCCCATTTCGTCGGTATACTCCAGGTATATCCAGGTAAGGTCGGGCGCAAATTTTTGAATGGCGAAGGCAGCCCTGTTAATAACCGAGTCGTCTATCACCCGGTAAAAATTACCCAATGGGTCGTGTGGATAATGCAGGGTATCCAACTCCATCCCATCAAAATAAATATCGGGCTGCAGGTTGCCGGCAGCACTTGCCATGCTACCAACCAGCCGGGTGCGGTTATCTAGCCAGGTAGAAAATACGGCGGTTGTTTTTTGTGGAAACTGTGTTTTAAACAACCTGAAAATATTGTGGTAATAATAGTTGGGGTTGGTAATATCGTTATCCCATACATTGTGCTTATTAACCCAGGTGCCGGTAAGCAAGCTATTGTACCCTACGGCCGAAATGGTGGGTGTTTGTGTATAGCCGCCTTTTTCGCCACCTACATAAGCCCTGCTATAACCTTTTTTACCCGTGATGGCTTTTAGCCCGGGCATTGGTAAGCTTTCTATTAAATCGGCAGGTATACCATCGGCAATTACAAATACTACTTTAGGTGTTTTTTGTTTTTGGGCCTGCGCCAAGCCAGTAACCAACAAGCAACACAATAGGTAAAAGCATGGTGACAATGATTTTTTCATACTACAACAGGTATAAGTATATGGCTTAAACTTTATCAAAAGTAGCAGCCTTGTAAAAGTTAAACCACTATTATGCGGTTTTAAATATGTACTATTTTAGCATTTTAAGTTGTGTTATTGTTAACTTTATCAAACAAAAATATCTGTTACAATGAAGCCAGCACTCGAGCACCTGCCAAAAGAAAAGGGCGAATCGTTTGTGGTAAAGCATTTTGACTATCCGTATTACCCTACGCCCTGGCATTACCATCCCGAGCTAGAAATTGTACTGGTAACCGAAAGCACGGGCCGGCGTTTTATCGGCAACCATATCTGCGATTTTAAACCGGGCAACCTTGCGCTGCTGGGCCCCAACATACCTCACACTTACCGTAACGAGGATAAGTATTACCGGGCTGGCTCCTTATTAAGGGCCCAATCGATAGTGGTGCATTTTACCGCCCAATCGCTGGGGATGGATTTTTTGCAACTGCCCGAGGCGGCCGTATTAAACAAACTGTTTAACGAAGCAGCCTATGGTGTTGAGGTTACCGGTATAACTAACCAAAAAATTAGCCAGCGGCTAATAGATATTGTAAGTGCCACGGGCTTAAAAAAATGGATTGCACTGGTGGAAATATTGCTGGATTTTGCCAATGCCCAAACAGATGCTAGCCGTATTACCGCCTCACCCTATACCGGTTTTAATGAAAAAGAATCTACCCGGCTATGTGAGGTTTTAAACTGGGTAGTAACCAATCTTGAAAACAATATTACACTGGGGGATGCTGCTAAAATAGCACAGATGAACCCCAATGCTTTTTCCCGGTTTTTTGCATTGCGAACCCGTAAAACTTTTTCGGATTTTGTAAAAGAACTAAGGCTGCAAAAAGCAGCTAAACTATTGGTAGAAAACGAAATGCCGATTACCCATATTTGTTTTGAATGTGGCTATAACAACATCTCTAATTTTAACCGGCAATTTTTAAACTACTATCAAATGAACCCTGTTAAATACCGTAAACATTTTTTAAAAGGTACTGCGTAAGCCTGCTAACAAGCAGGGGCAGCCTGTTTTATTTGCTATTAACCTGGGTACTTGTAAAGCCTAATTTTTGTAAGCCACTTTGCACCTCGGGGCAGCTCATAAATAATTTCCACAGCAAGCCGGTGCGATAGTTTTCTATCATTACAGGTATTGGCCCCTGGTCGATAGCCAGGTATTGGGCAGGATACCAATTGTGTGTTTCGCTAAAGGCATCATAAAACCCAAAGGGGCCCCATATTTTAGCATGCAGGTTGCTGTACCAATGCCGCAATGCAGCCATCGATTGGTGGGGAGTATACGGAAAAGAAGAAAGTGCGGCCGTGGGTGATATCACCCCTAAATCGTCGTTGGGGTTGGGGGCATGTGCCGCATAAAAGCTTACCGAGTAGCTGGCTGTTAGCCCCCAATTATTGGGGCCATAGCCCTTGTAATTTTTAGGATTGTTTACACACCAGGTATAATTGATAAGGCTGTGGTTGGTATTTTCTTGCCAGTAATCGGCATAGTTATCTTTAAGCCCAGTAGGATTTAAGCCCAGGAAGGAGTAGTGCGACCAAAACAAGGGCGCCCCATTGGGAGGGTTGCCCTGGTAACGTAACTGTAACGGATAGCCCAATGCGGTATGCGGTTGTTTTATCTGCCCGTTTTCGGCCCAGCCCTGGTGATAAACGCTTGCCGGCACGGCATGTGTGGGCGAGGCTGCCGCCAATACATACATTATTAAGCACTCGTTAAAACCCCGTACAGCAAAATTCATTTGCCAATTATATTGGGGGCTCCAATGCCAGTACAATACATTTTTTCCATTGCGGTACCAATCAAACTCTACCTCCCGCCATAATTTATCAATACGCTGGGCCAATTTTTTTTCGGCATCGCTGCCATCTTTGTAATACTGCCGCACACAAAGCAACCCTTGTATTAAAAAAGAAGTTTCTACCAAATCGCCGCCATTGTCTTTTTGTCCAAAGGGCTGCACTTTGCCGGTTTGGCCATTCCACCAATGTGGCCAGGCACCATGAAACCGATCCGCCGTTTCTAAAAACCGTACTATTTTTTCAAGCCGGTTAAAGCCATCCTGCCGGCTGATAAATTGTCTTTGTATCCCTACAATTAAAGCCATCACTCCAAAGCCACTACCCCCGCTGGTAATAATATGCTCATCGTTTTCGGGGTAGTTTCCATCTGTATGGTAACGCTCCCTGGCCATACCACTAACCGGCTCGGCACCTTCGGTAAAATATTTAATGCTTTGCTGCTGTACTATATCCAGCAAGGCCTCATCACTTAAGGATGGCGGGGGCTGCTGTGCAAAGGCCGAAAAGCCAACAACTATAAAACAACTATTTAAAAATGCTTTTGCTAAGCCCCGGTAAACAAGTATCATGGTAATTTATTTTAACAGGATGGTAGCCAATATCGGAAAATGATCGGATGGATATTTTGTATCGTACGAATCGGTGATGGTGGCAAAACGGGTTACCTTATTTGGCCGGCTAACAAAAATATAATCAATACAACCGGCAGGCTTTTTATCAAAAGCAAAAGCATTCCAGGTATCTGCCGGGCCGTAGGCGGGTGCTTGGCTGATGCTCCTGGCATTGGCAAAATATTGTTGCAGGTACAATGCAGGCGCCTCGGTTGGTGTAGAGTTAAAATCGCCGGTGATAATTACCGGGTAATTTTTTTGTGCCGTAATTGCTTTTATACGGGCAGTAATAAGATGGGCCGATTGCTCCCTGGCCATTACGCCCATATGATCAAAATGGGTATTAAAAACCCACAACCGTTTACCTGTTTTTTTATGCCGGAATAAACCGTAAGTGCATACCCGGTGGCAGGCAGCATCCCAACCCATAGATACGGTATCGGGTGTAGGTGATAGCCAAAAGGTAGATTGCTGCAATAACTCATACTGTTGCTGGTTATAAAAAATACATGAGTATTCACCCGCCTGTTTTCCATCATCCCGGCCTGCGCCGATATAGCCATAAGCAGGTAATTGCAGCAGCAGGTATTGCAATTGGTGATGCTGCACCTCTTGCCCGCCAATAAAATCTGCCTCGTAATAATTTATAAGTGCCGCTACTTTATCTTTACGCAGTGCCCAGCGGTTATCGCCATCTGCGGCTACATCCAGCCTGATATTGTAACTCATTACTTTTACCGGCAGTTGTGCCAGTACAACTGCTGCCGGCAGTACAAAACACATGAGCAGGCCTGTTATCTTTTTTTTCATTTTTTATAAATAAGGTGCTGTAAAACCAAGGGCTTTCATGCCATTTTTAATTTCGGTACAGCTGGTTAATAAATCCCACACAAGGCCAGTACGATAATTTTCAATCATAATAATAATTGGCCCCTGGTCAATAGCTAAATGAGCACTGGCAAACCAGGTATCCTTTAACGAAAAGGCATCAATAAAGCCATATTCTTTAAATAGTTTATCGCCCAGCACATCATAAAAAAACCTCAGCGCCTGCATCGATTGCTGCGGTGTGTAAGGCAAAGAGGAGAGTGCAGCAGTAGGAGCTATTACTCCCACATCATTTGTAGGGGAGCTGGCAGTATAGCCATTTTTTATATCGCTGGCGGTAAGGCCCCAGCATTGCTGGCTATAGCCAAAATGCTGGTAATGATTATTTACACAATGATTATAATTAATGAGTGTATGGTGTTTTGTTTGGATGGCATAATCGGCATAAGCATCTTTAAGGCCATTGGGGTTGATGCCTAAAAAAGAATAGTGTGCAAAAAATAAAGGACCACCAAATGAAGGGCCTAACGGCAACTGGTAGCCCAAAAATGTAGCGCCGTTGCTAAAGCCCGGGGCGCCGGCCCATCCATTGGTATATACCTTGGCGGGCACAGCATGGGTGGTGGATGATGTGGCCAATATAAATGTAACCAGGCATTCGTTCCATCCCCTGATAGGCATATTCATTACCCACTGTTTATTATCACTGTAATGCCAGTATAGTACATCTTGCCCGGCTTTTGTAAACCAATCCCACTCTACGGCATTCCACAGCTGGTTAATGGCTGCCCGCAAGCTGGTTTCGGCAGGCGTAGGCTGGTTAAAAAATTGGCGGGCTGTTAGCAGGCCTGCCATCAGGTATGATGTTTCTACCAGGTCGGCACCATCATCATTACTGCTAAAAGGTATAATGGCACCCGTGCTGCCATTTAACCAATGTGAATAAGCGCCCTTAACCTTTACTGCTTTATTTTGCAAAAAATCCACCACTTGCTGCAAGCGTTGCAAGCCCTGCTGCCGGCTGATAAAAGAGCGGCTAACCGCCACTGGTATACACATTAACCCAAAGCCCGTACCGCCTGATGTAACCACTTCGTTATCGCCATTGCTTCTCTCTCTGGCCATGCCGCTAACCGGGTGGCCAAAATCCCAAAAATATTTAAAGGTTTGTGCTTGTATTTTGGTAAGCAATGCCTCGTCTGTTATGGCCTCAAACTTAGCAGCCGAATCTATACGGGTAACCAACTGGCGTGCTGTGGCTTGTTGTAAATTAACCGCCTGTGCAGCCTGCAGGTTGGTGCTTATAGTTAAAGTATAAGTTGTGAGGTAATTGAGTGGCGATTGTGGTGTTGCAATAATTACACTATCTGCTTGCTCGTAACCCAGTGTTAGCGGCAGGGCACTACCGCCGCCAAGTGCTGTTATGCTTAGGGCGCCGGCAACGCTGTTTTTATTAACCGGGCTATTACATTTTATTTTAAACCGGGGCTTAAGGCTGCTGTTATAATAGCTGGAGGCCGCTGGCATTGCTGCACCATCTATACTGATGGCTGTAAGCAATAAAACACCCGGCAAGGGTGCAGGTGCGGTGCCCTCGTTTTTTTTACCGCAAGACAGTATTGCAATACCGGCAACACCTGTTATCATTACTGCTTTAAAAATTGCCTTCATCGCTGTTGCTTATTTAAATTATACCAATAGTGACTCTGTAAGTTTATGGCTGTTTTACCTGCAGCACTTGCAGGTTGCCATTGTTACGGGCTACCAGCAACCTGCTGGTAGCACCCGGGCCATTTATCCATTTTAAATCTCTTACCTCGCCTGTTAACTGTGCTGCCTGCCCTTTGTAAGTAAGGCTGTTTTTGTTTTTATCAAAGCCTATTAATGCTGGCTGCTGTGCATCGTACCTGCCCTCGTAAGGGGTGGTGCCATAAAAATTACCGGCGCCCATATAGCCATAACCCGGCAAGCTGGCAAAGGCAAAAAGTGGTGCCAGCTGTAATTGTTCGGGCAGGTTTACCCTGCTAAACCCTGCCTGTTGATTGTTGATAAAGCAGCTGGATGCCAGCACTTCGGCCTTTTGCTCGGTGTATCCTGTAAACAAATCGTAAAACATATACTGCACCGTTTTGCCGGCTACTTCGCTGTAAGTGAGGTAGGCTTTTTTTAGCACCGGCAACGCTCTTTCCAGTTCGTCTTTTGCCAAAAAGGGATACTCTTTTCCATCTATGGTATAACATATCACTTGCTCTATGGATGCATTGTTGTCAAAATCTTTTACATACAATTTTACTGGCCCGTTTTTGCCCGATGATAATTTATTATTTAACCCCCAATTGCCTGCCAGCAAATCTGGGTAGCCATCGCTGTTTACATCTGCCACGTATAGTTTTTGCCAAAGCCCGGTAGAGGCCGGTGTTATTTTTTGGGTGAACAGGCCTTTGTTATTTAAATAAATTTTCAGGGGCATCCACTCGCCGGCAATGGCAAGATCGGGCCATCCATCTTTATTAAAATCGGCAAAGCAGGCGGTGGTAACCATGCCTGTGTTCAGCAAATTCATTTGGCTGTTGGGCGCAATAGAAAATTGGCCTTTACCATTGTTGATGTATAGATAGGCGCTCATGGGCAGGCCATATTTTGATTGATCGCTGAGGTGGCCAATAAACACATCGGTATCCCCGTCTTTATCAATATCTGCGGCAGCAATACAAGACTTATTAAAAAACTGGTTTTGAAAAGCGCCTTTACTTAAACTAAAATGTCCTTTACCATTGTTGATAAACAGCCTGTCGGCGTAAGCAATTTCGTTTGACGGAAGCTCATTACCACCGCTAACCACCCACAAATCGGTATAGCCATCATTGTTGGCATCCAAAAACAAGGCATCCACATCTTCGCAAACTGTAAACTGTTTAAACAATGCTGTATCAATTGCTGTAAAGCTGCCGTTGGGCTGCTGTACCTGCAGGCTGCCCGGCTGGCCTTTGGCGCCGCACAGGTATACATCATCCAGCCCATCTTTATTAATATCTGCCACTGCAATTTTTGGCCCCATAGCCGAAAGCTGGTGTGGTATCAGGTACTGCGTATTAAAATCTAAAAATTGGTTTTCGGTATGCCTCCAGCTAATTGTATTAGCTGCTTCGGCTGGTTGTAATGGCAGTGCTGGTTTACTAAAAAACTGGTTGTAATTAAAGCGTTGGCTGGCTGCCCGCTGGTTGATGGTAAGCTGTTGGTTGATGGCGGGATTTTTTATTAGCTGGTAAGCCTGGTTGGGCCATACCAGCAGCAAGCTATCTGCCGTAGTAAGTGTATCGAGGCCAAAATGCAGGCGTAGCTCACTGGATGATTGAAAACCCCTTGCCGGCATCAGCTGCTGGTATTGCAATCCTTTTTTTGTAAACAGGTATGCTTTTGCGCCTACGGCAAAAGGGTTGAGAGAATCGCCTTTTAATTGAAGGGTTAAAAAATTTTTTGCTGCAGGCTGATTGTTTTTAAGTACTACAGCCTTGCCATTGAGCACATTTATTACCATATCCAGTTTACCATCATTATCAAAATCGGCATAGGCGGCGCCGTTGTAATAACCCTTCATGCCGGCTGTACCCCAGGTATTGCTAACATCTGTAAACTGCATTGTACCACTGCCTTTGTAAAAAAATGGATGGGATGCGCCATCGGGCATGGCATTGATGGCTTCGGTATCATAAGCATCTGTACGATCCATCCCTTTCATTTTAAGGTTGGATACAAATTTTACATAGTCAAGGTCTACGGGTCGTTTTACAATACCGCTTGATATAAACAGGTCCTTATTTCCATCGTTATCAAAATCAGCAAAAAGCGGGCACCAGCTCCAATCGGTAGCCGCAACGCCGCTGTACAAACTGGTTTCGCTGTAAGTGCTTCCATTGCCATTATTGTGCTGCAGGGCATTTTTGGAGCTTTGATGCTGGTATCCTTTAGAGGTTAGCTTTACGGTATAAATATCGGGGTTTTCATCACTGCCATATGTTTTAAGCGTTTTTTCATCGGGCGGCAGCATGTCTACCGTTACAATATCCAACTGGCCATCGTTGTCATAATCTGCAGCATCGTTACCCATACTAAAGCGGCTATAGTGGCCAAAATGTTTGGCGCCCTCCTCAATAAAAGTTCCATTTTGCTGGTTAATATAGTAGTAATCATTTTCGTGAAAATCGTTGCCGATGTACATGTCATCCCAGCCATCGTTATTAAAATCTGCCACACTTATACCCAGCCCGTAGCCCAGGTTGCTTTGGTAAATACCGGCTTGCTTTGACACATCTGTAAAGCGGCCGGTGCTGGCAATATCATTGCGGTACAAGCGATCGCCAGAGGCACTATCGTAGCGGTTTCTAAAAGAAGTGTCTACAATATTGGCATGCGGATGATGTGATTGGTTAAGGATAAAACAATCTAAATCTCCATCCCGGTCGTAATCAAAAAAAACAGATTGCGTGGTAAAGCAGCTGGTATTTAAACCATAGTTGGCTGAGCGTTCGGTAAAGGTATTGTTGCCGTTATTTATATACAACTCGTTGTGCCCGGTAAGCTTGTACTTACCACTTACGGTTGATACATAAATATCCAGCAAGCCATCGTTATTGATATCGGCCATGGTTACACCGCTGCACCAATCTGCCTGGCCTTTAACGCCGGCTTTTTCGGTAATATCTTCAAACTCAAAATTGCCCTTGTTTAGGTATAATTTATTATTACCCTTACTATTGGCTGTAAAGTAAATATCTGTAAGGCCATCGTTGTTGATATCACCTGTTGCCACGCCGCCGCCATTATAATAATACAGGTAATATAAAATATTAAACAGTGGTTTTTGTGGCAGGGTATTGCTAAACGTTATTCCGGTTGATGATGCTGGCATGTTTTTAAACATCGGTTGATTGCCTTTGCATGCTGCAAGCAACAGCAGCACCAATGTACGGGCTACGGGTATTTTAAAAAAGTGGTTGATTTTACCTTGCATTACTATTCTTTATTTTTCGTGGGGTGTTTGTTTGTTTTAAAATGATATTGGCAGCGGTATCTGCATATACGGCAATTTTATGTGTACGCATAAAAGCCGCTAACGGCACCGATGCCCCTTGTTGTAAAACCAGTATTGTTTTAGAGGCCTGCTTTGGCATGTGGCAATCAATACAATTATTTGCTAAAAAAGCAGCAGGTTGCTTGCCTGCCAACTTGCAAGTGCTTTGCGGCGCTGTGTGGCAACCATTACATTTGGCCACAAACCATTGGGTATTGTTGTGTTGGTTGGCATGTGGGCTATGGCAAGAGCCGCAGGTAATATTGCTTTTAATAAAGCATTGGCTGGCAGCGAGCAGGCCATATTGATTGCCGTGTACATCTGGCTCGGCTGTTTGTGCATTGGCACTGTCTTTACTAAAATAATCAAACAGGGATGCGCCGGCAGTATAGCTAAAAGATGGCTTTATTTTGCTAAGCCTGCCGCCATGGCAATAACGGCACATATCCAGCTGCTGGGTGCGGTTAAACATTGTACTGCGGGCAATATGTGCCGGCACCGTATCGGCCGGGTATTGCTGGTGATAGGCCACATGATTGACAGCTGGGCCATGGCATTTTTCGCACTGTATACCCAATATTAAATCGTTTTTTGAAAACTGATCGGCCCGGGCATTGCTGGACGTTTCTTCCTTAAAATAGGTACTGTGGCACTCTAAACATCGGGCTGTAACTGGCCGGTTAAACTGTACTTTGCCGGCTGAGTAGCCCGGGCTGTTTGTCCACTCGTTGGTAGCAGAAAAATAAGTGAGGGGCAACTGAAAAATATAGTTTTGATGCCAGTACAAAAAGGTTTGTCCATGCCTGCCTGAGCCGGTTACAAAATTAAACGGCCTTGATAATTTGGGTTGCTGGTTTTGGTATACGGTTTGAAAAAGACTGTCGCCCCTTTTTTCGGCAGCGATATAAAGGTTGTTGTTAAAATAAAACCGGTTGTGAGCACTATCAGCAAAATCGGCCATTACAGTGGCCGTACTGGCAAGGGCCGAGGTTTTATAATGCATGGTATTTGCATGCTGGTTATAAATATCCTGGTGGCAACTGCGGCATGCCTCAGCACCTGCAAAGCCGGTAAGAGATGAATTTGCTGGGCCTTGGCTTTTACTGCTTTTATCTAAACACCTGGTAAAAAAAATTACCGAAAGCAGCAATAAGCCCACCGTTAATATTGTATTGCGGTTAATCATTTTAACCCATTAATGTAATGTAAAAAGCAAGCATAGTTCCCGTATTTTAGATGCCCGGGCTATAAAATTTGAGAAGGGCTGAAATAGTATTTCAGCCCTTCTCAAAATAATAACATGTGTACCGTTTTTTCAGCTTTTTAAAACTGGGTACTGTACAATGTTTTTACTTCAGCTTCAGATAGCGCTTTATTATACATCCTGAATTGATCTAAACTGCCACCCCACTCGGCGCCCCAGCCCGATACACATTTGCCACCCAGTAAAAAGGCGGTAACTTTTGAGTCTTCCATTTTTACAGAGCCGTGTGAGCCCCAACTTTTGGTAGCCCAAAGCTCTCCATCCCTGTAAAACTTCATGCTGGAGCTTGCCTCATCATAAGCAAAGGCGAGGTGGTGCCATTGGTTATCGTAAATATGCGGCATACGGTCGTTGCCTACCAGCTCAAACCAATTTTCGCCGGTGGCATCTAGTACAAAAAATTTAATTACCGCCTGGTCGGTAGTAGCACCGGAACCTGTGTGATCAAATAATAAAAACATCGTACCACCCGACCAGTGGCCGGCAGATGATGGGATACTAAATGCAAACTGAGCTTCACCTGTGGGTACACCATCGTGTTTTTCCCAAAATGCTACGCTAAAACTGGTTGATTTTGCAAAGTCGTTGGAGTTGTAATAGGTTAGGCTTTTATTGGTATTACCTGTATAGCTGGTACCCCTTACACCCGGGCCATATTTAATAGATGCATCCGGAAAAAAGCTGGGATAGCCCGATATGCTGTCTTTAAAGCGAACGTTTATTTGATTATCGTTAGCGGTGGCTGAATCGAAATTGATATAAAAACGAAGTGGTGTAGCAGGTGTTACCAATACATCTTCTGGAAAATCGCCCAGGCTGGGTTGATCCATTTTTTGACAACTGAAGATGCCTGCAACTAATGCTGTAAACAGCGATAAGTTTATTATTTTATTTGTGATGTGCATGATATAATTTTTTAAGATCAAACAATAGTTACAATTACCATTCTGGGTTTTGAACTAATACTCCACCAGAAAGATCGATGGCCTTTTGAGGTATAGGATAGTACCTGCAGCGATCGGTATAGCCTAAAGAGCCCAATACCGATTCGGCATCTCCCCAACGTACCAAATCGTAAAAACGGTAGCCTTCCATTGCAAACTCCCAGCGTCTTTCGTTTTTAATTGCCGTTCTCATTTGAGCCTGGTTTACAAAAGCGATGGGTGGCAAGGCCGTAGCATTAGCGCCCCTGGCCCTGGCCCTTATTTGCTCCAGCATGCTGGCAGCAGTAGCGCCATCACCTAATTCGTTGGCGGCCTCTGCCTTCATTAAAATAACATCCGCAAAACGCAGCGCCCGCCTGTTAATCCATGCAGGATAGCCAGAGGTTACTGTACCAGTGTATTGCCGCATGGCGGGGTCTGAATACACTTTTTTGCTCCAGTATTTTTGATCGAGTGAAGAGCCGGGACCATAAGGCGGCAGTGTGGCTCCGTAACCGCCCTGCTCTGCACCACCATCATACTGGCCAGAGTACAGGATTGTCATTCTTTTACGAGGATCGGTATTGTCCCAGGCTGTTTCCAGCACATCGGTGGGGGTGTTCCATCCCCAGCCCAGGTTCCATTCTGGCGCAGCGCCACCCTGGCGAATGTTTTGCGATACAGCCCAAAAAGAACCATAATCGGGTGAGCCGGCTGCCCCTACATAGCATTGTGTTTCTAAAATAGATTCTGGCCCGTTTTTACCAGCACCGCCTACACCATCTTTCCAGATATCTGTAAACTTATTTGCTAATGAATATTCGCCCGAGCCAATTATGCCATTGCACAAACCCAGCACCTGGCTCCAGTTTTTTCTAAAAAGTTGCGTTTGTGCCCACAGTGTATTGGCTGCTCCTTTTGTAAGCCTGCCCGGAAAAGGATTTTGGCCGATGGTACTATTGTACCAGTTTACCGGCAGTAACTGAGCTGCTTTTTGTAAATCGGCATCTATTAAAGCATACAGTTCGGTAACGGTAGATTTTGGCCTTACCCCATCTGCTGCGTTTTGATAAAAGAAATCGATTTTGGGTACTTCGCCATAGGCTTTTACCAATTCAAAATATGAGTAGGCTCTAAAAAAGTATGCTTCGCCTACATTTCTTAAAGAGGCTGCATCGGTTAGTTTTAACGAGTCGGCAAAGTATAGCAGCTGGTTGGCTTTGTTGATCATGTAATAATGATCGTTCCAATAAGTATTGGTAGCCCAATCATCTTTGGTGTACTGAAACGTTTCGAACTCGGTAACAATTTCGGCGCCATCGGTAGTGCTGCTACCCTTTTGGGCATCATCATCCCTTATGCTGTTAAAATCTATCCAGGGCAATGTGGTATAACCGGCATAAGAATTAAAAATAGAGTACATGCCCACAGCCTGCCCGTCTATTACACTACCATAATCATCTAAGGTGGAAGAAAGTGGTTTTCTGTCTAAAAACTTTTTACAACTAACCGATACAAGGGTCATCGTTGCAAACAATCCCCCCAATAATATTTTAGTATGCTTTTTCATATCAAAAGATCTTTAATTAATTAATTAGAAAGTTACATTAAGGCCAAAAGTGGTTACCCTTGGTATAGCACCACCGGCATTGTCAAATCCAAAGGCAGTGGCGTCTCCACCATACTCAGCAGTATAGCCTTTGGTTTTTTTCCAGGTTTTTAGATTTTGCACATTTGCAAACAGGCGCAGGCTCCTGATTTTTGCAGAAGACAGCCATTTTTGGCCACCCAGCTCGTACCCTACCTGCAGGTTCCTGATCCTGAAATAACTTCCATCTTCAATATTATAAGTAGACCCATTATAGTTAAACCGGTGTGCCTGGCTAATAATTGGCTCCCAGTTAGAAGTGCCGGCACCATGCCATCTTTGTTCTTTAAAGGCTGGATAGTTTACCCTTTGAAAAGGAGACTCCAGCGAACCCCAGGTTCTAAACACTTCGTTGCCATATACTCCACCAAAATCTACTCCTATGTTAAGGCGCTTATAGTTAAGGCCTATTGACCCACCATAAATAAAATCGGGAGATGGGTTGCCAATAAATGTACGGTCGTTGGCATCTATCACACCATCACCATTTACATCTTTAAATTTAAAATCGCCGGGGCCGTAAGAGCCCAGTGAAGAGGCCAATGGCGATTGCAGTATATCCAATTTGCTTTGGTACAGGCCTTCTACCACATAGCCATAAAATGAGCCAATGGCATATCCCGGTGCTGTTCTGGCTTCTGCACTTCCGTTATTTTGAAAGCCCCTGATAATTACGCCACCCGGTAAACTTTCTGCTACACCCAGCACTTCGTTTTTCATAAAGGTGATGTTGCCGCCCAGATTAAGGGTAATATCTTTACCCAGCTTTTGTGTCCAGGTAGCAGAAAACTCGTGGCCCCAGTTTTTAATTTCTCCGCCATTTTCCAGCTGGTCATCCAGCCCTAAAGCGCCTAACGATACATAGGTCATCATATCGCTGGTTTTTTTGCTGTAGTAGTTATATTCAAAATGCAAGCGGTTGCTAAATGCATTTAATTCAAACCCAATTTCGGCGGCATTTACGGTTTCCCACTTAAGGTTTGGATTGTAGCGGTAAGCAGGCAATGCACCCGTTACAAGCGTAGAGCCAAATGGCACAATGGTACCACCTCTTAAACCGGGGTATGATGGATAATCGCCTACCAGGCCATAGGTACTTTGGTTACCCAGCACCCCAACCGAACCTTTTATTTTCAGGTAATCGATGAGGGTTATATCCTGCATAAAATCTTCTTTGCTGATTTCCCAGGCAGCACCTACCGACCAAAATTTTTGGTGGCGATTTTTTTCGGGAATACGGGAAGAAGCATCATCCCTGAAAGAGGCATTTAAGAAGTACTTGTTTTTGTAATTGTACAAGGCCCTTGCCAATACCGATACAGTACTATACTCACTTTGGTAAGAGGTGGCGCCACCTTGCAGTACATAGCCAAACCCGTTATTTAAATACCACAACCTTGGGTTGTTAGGTATAGGTAAATCGGTAACAGCGCTGCCCTGGCTGGATGTACCGCTTATGCGGCTGGTACCAAAATAATAGGTAGAAAAGCCGGCCATGGCCGTAAGGTTATGATCGCCAAATTTTTTCTTGTAGGTAAGTATATAATCTTGCTGGTACTTTTTCCAATCTTGTTTGCTTTGGTTTACGCTGGTTCTGGTATTGTACAGATAGGGCGTATTGTTCATTGGATTGTAGGCGTAATAAAGCGGGCTGTAAGAGCGGCTGTCTACAGAGCTTACATCTGCATACCAGGTAGGCCTGAAATTAAAGTTTTTTAAAAAGTTTACATCTACATAAAAACTACCTACATACCGGTGTTCGTACGTGATGGTTTTGTTCCAGGTGTTTTCTACCTCCAGCAACGGGTTAATTACACCCGAATTTTGCAGGGCCCTGTTTACGTCTGAATAAATGGGCATGTTAATGCTATCTGCACTATAGGGGTCTTTTACCTTAAAGGTTTGTGGGGTAGCCTCTATATGGGGCATTGTTTTACGGGCATTATCCAGCACGCCGGTAGCATTGTATGGGCTTTGCTGGCGAGAGGCGTTAAGATTTATACCCAGTTTAATAGCATTGTTTACTTTATACTCATCATTAAATGACAGTAACATTTTTTCGAGGCGCTCATGTTTAATAATACCCTCGTCGGTAATGTAACCCAGGCCGATGTTAAACTTATTTTTATCTGTACTACCCGAAATACTGAGGTTGTTGGCGTTAAAACGGCCAGTACGGGTTACGGCATCAATCCAATCCGTATTTCCTTTTAAAGCGGAGTAATCGGGGGTAGCTACATTGTTATTGGCATTTTCTTCGGCAAACAGGGTGTTAAAGAGGCTGGCATCTGCCATTTCAATTTTATCTACCAGTTTTTTAAAGCCATAGGTTGTATTAAAGTTAATTACCGTTTGGCCGGCTTTTGCTTTACGGGTGGTGATGGCAATGGCACCGGTGGCGCCCCTTACTCCAAAAATTGCCAGGGAGGAGGGGTCTTTTAAAATTTCGATAGACTCTATGTCATTGGGGTTTAGATAATCGATATTATCGTTTAAAATACCATCTACAATGTACAAGGGATTTACCTGCCCGATACTTACTGTACCACGTATACGAATATCGGGTGCGGCGCCGGGTGTACCGTTGTTTACGATGTACAAACCAGCCACTTTACTTTGCAGCGAAGCCACCGGGTTGGTATTGGGCTTATCGGCCACCTCTTTACCCGATATTTTTACTATGGAGCCGGTGAGGTCTCTTTTGCTTGCCTGGCCATAACCAATTACCACTACTTCGTTAATGTCTTTAGCAGTAATCTGCAGGGTTACATTTATTTCTGATCTTCCGCTTACCAGCACCTCTTGAGTTACATAACCAATTGATGAAAAAACCAGTGTGGCACCATCTGGCACAGTAATGCTATAATTACCATTAACATCAGTAGCAGTAGCTACTGTGGATCCCTTTATTTTAACCGTAACAGCCGGTATAGGTTCGCCACCGGCGCCCTTTACTTTACCTGTTACCCTGGTTTCGTTTAACACAAAATCTTTTTGTGTTATTACAATTAAATTGTTTTCCAGCACTTTAAAAGTAAGCGGCGTTTGGTTTAGCATATTGCTAAGCACATCTGTTACCAAAGCATTGCTGGCATCTATACTTACTTTTCGATTGGCTGACACCACAAAATCGTTGTATAAAAAGCGGTATACACTCTTTTTTTCGATTTGTTTTAAAGCGGTTTTAAGTTCTGCTGATTGCAGTTTCAACGTAATCCTCTCTTGCGAAAAGGTTTTGGCCGAAACCTGCCAGGAAGTAAATAGCAGCAAGGCAATGGTAAATTTCATAAGCAGTAACAATTTGTAGACGCTTCGTGTCTTCAATGCAAGCGCACGTTGGGTTTTTTTCATATTTTTATGTTTTGGTAGATAAAAAAATGGCTAACATCTCATGTCTTTAGTCGGGCATGTGTTTCTGTTTAAAAATCTATCGGGGGAAATGCGTCAACATTTCCCCTTTTAGTTTCATTACCTACTACTATGATGTGTTGTTCATGACTGTCATGAGGAGATTATTTCTTTTTAATAATGATGGTATTATCCTTTAGGTTATACGAAAATGGGGTATTGGTTAATTGAAGGGCTTCTAATGCCTGGTAAATGTTTTCTTTTTCAAAATTGCCCGTAAGTGGTTCTTTTTTAAGCAATTCATCTGTTAACAAGATTTTTACATTGTACCAACGCTCCATTTTTAAGGCAACCTCTTCAAAGGTTTCGCTGCTAAAGATGAGCCTGTTTTCTACCCAGGCAGTTTCTATCACCACCGAGCTGTCTTTTGGCAGGCGGGTTAAATGGCTTAGAGAAATAATGGGCTTTTCGGTTGTTCGTTTTTTGCTGCCCGCAGTACTGTTTTGGGCACTTTCTTTAATTTCATCCAGCTCTTCGTTGTTGATTACCAGTTTTTCGTTTGGTTTTAGGGTAATCTTTTCTTCCCTGTCTTTTACGGTTACCTCAATACTACCCCTTACAAGGCTGGTTTCGGTAGTTTTTTCGCCGGGGTAGCACTTTACATTAAATGCCGTGCCCAGCACTTTTATGTCCATTTTTGAAGTGTGTATTACAAAGGGTTGCCGGGCATTTTTTACTACATCAAAATAGGCTTCCCCTACCAGTGTTACCTCCCGTAGTTTATTGCCATAGCTTTTATCGTAAGTAAGCTTACTGCTGGCATTTAGCCATACTTTAGTACCATCGGGCAAAAGCAGGTTGGTTTTAGAGCCAGCCTTGGTACTCACTTCGTTACGCATGCTAATACCGCCCGTTTCTTTGGGCTCTGAGGCCGAAAAAGACATGTTATAAAGGATAATAACTACCAATGCAGCCACCAGTGTGCTGCCAGCCACGGTAAGCCAACGCCAGCCTTTTTTTTGCCTGAGCCCCTCTTCGCCATTAATATTTATAAAGTGATCGTCGGCAGTAAAGCGGCCATCATCGGCGCCCATATTTTTAATTTGCTGTACCAGCTCCCGGTATTTATTTTCTGCATATTGGCTATCATTTACCGGTGCTGATTGCCAAAAATCCAGTAATATTTCTTTAGAAAAGTTGAGTTGAGGATTTTGCCTGATTAATAGCTCCAGCTCAGCCAGCTCTTCAGCGGTAGCTTCGCCGGCTAGTTTTTTTGCCATTAATGCCCACACATGTTCGGTATTAGGTAATTCCATACCATGTTATAGACACAGAAGAGCAAAAAATCTACTATTAGGTATTGAAAGAATTTTTTTAACCGCTAATGGTGCGATTTTTTTAGATCGAAATGGATGGCGCTGCTAATTTTTTTAAGGGCGGTAGCCATTTGATTGTCGATGGTTTTAATGGAGATATTTAAAAGCCTGGCTATTTCGGCATACCTAAGCCTATCTTCTTTTACCAGCTTAAATATCAATTTGCAGCGGGGAGGCAGTTTTTGTATTTCGTGGTTAATTTTTTTTACCGCCTCGGTGGTTATCAGTAGTTCTTCGGGATTATAGGGGCTCATAAATGTATTGAGCGACATTTCTTCCAGCGATATCACTTCTTTTCTAAAATGGCGTGACAGGTAGTTGAGCGCTGTATTTTTTGTACTTACATATAAGTACAGTTTTAAATTTTCAATTTTGCCAATATCTGCCCGGTTTATCCATATTTTGATAAAAACATCTGATACTATCTCTTCGGCCAGCTCCCGGTTTTTAATAATTGAGCTTGCAAACTTAAGCAGGTAGGGCATGTAGGCTATATACAATTGTGCATACGCATGCTGATCGCCTAGCTGACTTATTTTTTGTTGAAGTTGTTTTATTTCGTCTGTAGAGAGCATAACAATCGTACCATCCAACACAAAATTGGGGATGTTGCAAATTAAGTAAAACAATTAGTTAATTATAAGGTGCTGACTTTTAAAATTTTATTTATGGTATTTAGGCTAGGTATCCTTAAAAAAGCCGGGCTAATAATTTTTGAGCTTTTTTTTAAAAGCCTCCGCTGTATTTACTGATTTTGCTTACTTTTGCACCCTGCTAATAAAAAAAATAGCAGGGCCTATAGCTCAGTTGGTTAGAGCACCTGACTCATAATCAGGTGGTCCCTGGTTCGAGCCCAGGTGGGCCCACAAAACAGCCCGAAAATGTTTCGGGCTGTTTTTTTAAGGCATTTAACCTTTCATTAACCCCCGTGGCGGGTATTTTTGTTGCACAAGAACTATTTATGAAGAAAATTTTTTTGGCCTCCTTTTATTGCTGCTTATACCTGCTTTCTGCTGCTCAACAAACTAAAGATTGGAAAAAAGAAACCCTGGAAAGAGCTGGCGATCATTTTATGATTTCGCTTACTGCCGACAGGTGGAGTGGCGCACCAGACAGCATCAGCAGCCGCATCCGCTCTACATCCCGTGGGTTAAGCATTGCCTTTATGCTGGATAAACCTTTTAAAACAAATCCACACTGGAGTGTAGCAGGTGGTTTGGGCATCAGCGGCAGCAGTATTTTTTTAAAGAAAATGTCTGCAGATATTAAATCAACCGGTGGTACATTGGTTTTTAAAAACCTGGATTCTGCCGATCATTTTAAAAAATACAAACTGGTAACTGTATTTGCCGAAATACCGCTGGAGCTGAGGTATGTTTTTACACCCGAAAAAACAACCAGTTGGAAAGCAGCCCTCGGCCTAAAAATAGGCACCCTTATCAATGCTCATACAAAAGGTAAAACCCTGCAAAACTCCAGCGATAACACCATCAATGCTTATACATTAAAAGAAAGTAAAAAAACATTTTTTAACGGTACCCGTTTTGCAGCTACTGCCCGTATTGGTTACGGAAACTTTTCGCTTACCGGCGCTTATCAATTAAATACATTGATAAAAGATGGTGCCGGACCTCAGGTAAGGCCTTACCAAATTGGTCTTTGTATTAGTGGATTGTAAACACTTTTTTATATTTTAACAAGGTCCCGGCTTATATGCCGGGATTTTTGTTTTGCAATCAATTACCTTTGCAACCTCACAACACATCATGAGCGACGAAATCAAACACGAATGCGGCGTAGCCTTCATTCGCCTTCGCAAAAATTTTAGTTATTACCTGCAACAATATGGTACTGTAATGTATGGCCTTAATAAGCTGTACCTGCTGATGGAAAAGCAACACAACCGTGGGCAGGATGGCGCTGGTATTGCCACCGTAAAGCTAAATGTAGAGCCTGGTTATCCTTTTTTACACCGTTTACGCAGCAATGCCAACCAGCCTATTGCGGATATTTTTTACCAGGTAGGTAAAGAGATTGAAGAAATTGAAAAATATCAGCCCGATATCAAAAGCCATCCAGGTTTGATGAAGGGGCATATTAACTACCTGGGCGAGCTGTTGTTGGGGCATTTACGGTATGGTACGCAAGGAAAAAACAATGTAGAGTTTTGTCATCCTTTTATTAAACGAGATACCATACCTGCCCGTAACCTTGCCCTTGCCGGCAACTTTAACCTGGTAAATACAGAAGAAATGTTTAACCTGGTGAATATTGATCCGGGTGTTTTTCAAAAACAAAGCGATTTGGCCGCCATGATGGAAGTTATCCATCATTATTTGGTAAAGGCAGATGAAGCTTTTCCCGGAAAACTGGATATCGCTAAAGTGCTAAAAAAAGCGGTGCCCCTTTTTGATGGAGGTTTTAACTTTTGCGGTTTGGTAGGTAACGGCAACTCATTTGTAATGAGAGATGCACACGGCATACGGCCATCTTACTACTATGTTAATGATGAGGTTATAGTAGCAGCCAGCGAAAGAGCAGCTATACGTACCGCTTTTAATGTAGGCGAAAACGAAGTAAAAGAATTGATGCCGGGTTGCGCCCTTATAGTGGATGAAGCCGGCAACTACAGTATAGAGCAAATTGTGGATGCTAAAGAAAGAAGGGCCTGCAGTTTTGAACGCATTTATTTTAGCCGCGGCAGCGATGAAAAAATATATAAGGAAAGAAATGCCCTTGGTTATAACCTGAGCGAACCCGTGCTAAAAGCCATAAACCACGATCTTAAAAACACCATTTTTTCATTTATACCCAATACGGCAGAAACCGCTTTTTATGGGTTACTAAAAGGTGCCGAGGATTACCTCACCAAAGTAAAGATTGAAAAGATATTAAGCTGGAACAATCAATTTGATGAGGCCAAACTAACAGAAATGGTGAGCCGCAAGGTTCGTATTGAAAAAATAGCCATTAAGGATGTTAAGCTAAGAACCTTTATAACTGAAGACAGCAGCCGAAACGAAATGGTGCAGCATGTGTACGATATTACTTATGGTACCGTACGGCCCCATCAAGATACACTGGTAGTAATAGACGATTCTATTGTTAGGGGCACCACTTTAAAAGAAAGTATCATCCGTATGTTGGCCCGGCTAAAGCCACAACGCATTATTGTAGTGTCATCTGCCCCACAAATACGCTACCCCGATTGCTATGGGATTGATATGAGCAAACTAGGCGATTTTATCGCTTTTAGAGCCGCCATAGCATTGTTGCAGGAGCGTGGGCAAGAAAACCTGCTAGACGATATTCTTCTACAGTGTAAAGAGCTGCAGCGCAATAACCAGCTGCATACCGAAAACCTGGTAAGAAAGGTTTACAAGCCCTTTACGCCTGAAGAAATTGCAGATAAAATTGCCCAGCTAATTACACCAAAAGAAATAGGTATACCGGTAGATGTAATTTATCAAACCATCGAAAGCCTGCACCAGGCATGCCCCACCAATACCGGGGATTGGTATTTTACAGGCAACTACCCTACCCCTGGTGGCAACAGGGTGTGTAACAAAGCATTTATGAACTTTATGGAAGGAAAAAATGTAAGGGGTTACTAATTACCCTGCATAACATTTTGTTTTATACTTTTACGATGGATATAAAAAATCAATCGTATTAACACAGCCAATATTATACAACCCGATAACACGTTGCTACAGCCTTATAAAACACTGCTGCTGGTAAGGCATGCCAAAAGCAGTTGGGATGCGGCATCGCTAAACGATTACGACCGGCCACTAAACGACCGTGGTAAAAAAGATGCGCCAGCAATGGCAAAAAAATTGCTTCAAAAAAATATTGCCATAGATGCTTTTATTGCCAGCCCGGCTAAACGGGCCAAAAAAACTGCCGAATTTTTTTGTGAAGCGTATGGCCAACCCGAAGTAAGCATCCTCTTTTATTCTAAACTTTATCATGCCCCTGCAGCTATATTTTACGAAGTAATTGAAGCTGTAAAAGATAACCAGCATTGCATTGCTATTTTTGCCCACAACCCGGGCATCACCGAATTTGTAAACCAGCTAACACCACATGTACAAATTGACAATATGCCTACATGCGGCATCTTTGCGGTAACGGCAGCCATCCATCATTGGGCTGATTTTAAAAAAACAAAAAAAGAGTTTTTGTTTTTTGATTATCCCAAAAACAATGCAGTGTAATTGTAATATTGGTGAAGGCCGGCGGTATTGCAACCCTTAAAAAGACCAGCATTAACAATCGATCTCCCTATTTGTACCCTCTAGCACTATTTCCATCGTACTGGCATAAACGCTGTACAAAGTTGGCTACTACAGCTTTGTATTCGCTACTGTTTAAACAAGGTTGTTGACTACTAAACCCTTCGGCCTCCCTTAACACTTTGCTTAAATTAAATCCTTGCTGTGGCGTACTAAAAAACCAGCCTTGCTGGTGCAAGTGTGCTGCCAGGTATAGCTGCTCGGGCTGGCCCGGGGTGGGCACTAAAATGGCCGGTTGCTGCAGTTGCAGCAAATCCATAATACTGGTATAACCACTACGACAAATTACCTGCTTTGCCTGTTGTATAGCCAGGCTAAGCGATGTACCGGTAAGGTGGTTTTTTATGCTGATATGTGGCGCTGAAAAAGCAGGCAGCTCGTCGTTACTTGCGGGCAGCCCTCTTACCAGCAATACTGCACCCTTATACTGCTTTAATTGGCTTAGTAATAGCGTTTCTAACTGTGTGCGCTGGGGTTCGGGACCAGATATAATTGCCACCAGGTCGTATATCTTTTTTACAGCAGGCAGTTTTTCAAATCTAGAGATACAACCCAGGTATTGTACCGGCATGCCAATATTGGCAGGATGCGATAGCTGGCCAGCTATGCCTGGCGTTGCCGCTATATCTGGCACCCAGCAACTGGTAAATTTTTTTATGATGTAACGGTGCAGTGTAGTTGCAATACGGGCAGTAAAGCTACTGGCTGTTTTTATTGTAAGCTGGTGGGTGATGTATATGGATGTTATAGTTGGATGATACAGGCCGGGCCGGTTATCTGCTATTACAGCATCTACCTGGTATTTTTTTACCACCCGTTTTAACCAACTTTTTTCTTGTTGTATGGTTATTAAAATACGTGGTAGCTGGGCCATCATCCACAAGGTAAAATAAGCGCTTTGTCTGGTATAGGTTATTTTATATCCTTCCAGAGGTAAAAGGGTTAAATGCGGAAATTCTTGTTTTAGTAAATGCGCTGTTGCCCCATCTGCAGCTAATAAAACGTTCATTCCCAATGCCTCCAGTTGTTTTATGATGGGGATACAACGGGTGGCATGCCCCAGGCCCCAATCGAGTGGTGCCACTAAAACTGTTTTTTTAACTGGAACCTTTATCATTTTCGGAAAAAAACATCTGGAGATGCAATAAAATTCGGTGAAAATAGTTTAATTTGTTAACTCATTTTATATGCAACGTCTTTTAAAAATATCCTTACTTGTAGTACTAGTGCTCTCCATTACAGCAACCAGTTGCAGTTCTTCTAAAAAAGGACAGTGTGGTTGCCCTAATAAAAAAGGGTTGGTTGGCTACTAATGCTTGAGTAATGAAAAAGCCATTTTGAAAAAATGAACAATATCAACCGTGACTTACTTGTAATGTTTAACCAGGAGTTAATGAGCCCCCAGGCAATTGAGCAACAGGTAGAGCTTTTACACGAACTGTTATTCGATGTTGAAAAGATGGATAACCTAGCTATTGCGCATGAAGTGCTCGACCTTAACAAGTACAAGCTAATTAACAACCACGCTGTAGTAAAAGAAACTATCCGTAAGCAAGATTTAAATGCATTTGTTTTTCTTAATTGCAAAAACTAACTATAGCAAAATATATTTTACGAAAGGTGCTGCAAGGCACCTTTTAGTTTTTTAAGCATGTCGCTAATTTCTTCTTTTTTGCAAGTACCCACGCTTAACCTGTACCAAGCACTGGTTGCAGGTGCCCCAAATGCCGAAAATGGAACTACAGCTAATTTTGCTTCATTTAACAAATAAGCGGTTACATCGGCCTGGTTGGCTAATGATTTACCCGTGCTGGTTGTTTTACCAACCAGGTTTATTTGTATAGTAAGATAAATGGCAGCCTGCGGAGCTACGGCATCTACTGCAAAACCTTCGTTTTTTAATTGAATAAAGCCATCATAAATACGGGTTAGCCTTTCGGATATTTCTGCTTTAAAGTGACTAAAATATTGGTTAATATCTTCCGGCAGATTAAGATAAGTAGCGGTAGCTTGCTGCTCTGCCATAGGGCTCCAGGCGCCTACATGACTGTTGATCGCTTTCATTTTGGCAATTAAATGTGCCGGCCCCATACTCCAGCCAACCCTTACACCGGTAGCTGCAAACGATTTGCTGATACCATCTATAAAAATGCAGTATGCCTTCATTTCGGGTCTTAAAGAAACGGGATTGTAATGCGTTGTTTCGCCATAAGTAAGCGTCCAGTATATTTGATCGTACAGCAGGTATAGCTTTTTTTCATTTTCGCCACGGCGGTTATTTTCGGCAATTACCAAATCGCAAATCGCCTCTAACTCTGGCTTTGTAAATGTAGTGCCAGTGGGGTTTAGTGGAGAGCATACCGCCAGTAAAGCAGCGCCTTGCAAATGAGGAGCAATATCTGCAGCCGTAGGCATAAAGTTGTTTTCACGTTTGGCTTCTATTACCACATGCTGGCCTTCGGTAAAATGTACATAGTGATTATTATTCCAGCTGGGTACCGGGTATATTACCTTATCGCCTTTATCAACAATGGCCCGGTAAGCGGCATAAATTAAAGGCCTGCCACCTGCAGCAATTAGTATTTCGTCTGTTTTATAATCAAGGCCTTCGTTCTTTTTTAAAAATGCCGCCACAGCTGCCCTTAGCTCTGCAATACCATCTGCTGGCGGATAAGTAGTACAATGCTGCTGGTAGGCCTGTATAATAAGTTGCTCAAGCGTAGCCGGTATAGGAAAAATAGCACTATCAAAATCGCCAATGGTAAAGTTATAAATGGTATCTCCTTGCTTTATTTTGTCTTTAATATCGTTACCCAGCTTTACAATCTCTGATCCTATTAATGTTTCGGCAAGTTGGCTTAGTCTGTTAGAAGGCATTTGGTTTTTTTTATTTGATGCTGCAAAAATAACTTGTTTACACAAAAAGCCATTTTAAAAACAATACCCGGCAAATGTACCGGGTATTGTAAAAGCGTTTTTTAAAATTATTTTACTCTATTTGTTTATACTCTTTAAACAAGGCAACCGGTGTAGCCGCCACTTGCTGGCTATATGCCTTCCATTTACCATTAAAAAAGTAATTGGTTTTTTCAATCGCTTCTGTAGTGAGTGTTTCGGCCAGCGTTACCAAGTCTAGCTCCTGCCCGTCGGGTATTTTATCTTTACGTGCCACCGAAGATCTTGCATCCTGCATTCGGCGAATTACAGTTTCCTGGTAGGGGCTGCCATAGCCTTGCCTATCGGATGGCTTACCCATAATAAAATGGCGGATGGCTTTTACAGAATCGGCCATTGCTTTACTTGATTTTTTTAAACTATCTGCTGCAGGTGTATCAATGTTTTTTAAAGTAGCCTCTACCTTGGCAATGGTTTCTTCGGCTTCTGTTAACCGGTCGGTTATTTCTACCAACTTATCATTACTGTTGTTAAGCCGGTTAAGTACTGCCAGTTTTGCATCATAAATTGTTTTATTGGCCGGCGCAGCAGGGTCGCTATTAACCACTAACAGGGTTGAGTCTTTCTCTTTACCCAATTCTACTACCAGCTTGTAAGTACCCGGATACACAGTATTGCCTCTTGGCTCAGCATCGCCAGGTTTGGGTTTGGATGAGCCGGGCTGGCGGTTGCCCTTTTTTTCAAAGCCCCAGTAGTAGCGATTAAAACCACTATCTGCTTTTACTTTTAGGGTTCGTATAAGCTCATTGTTGCTGGTATAAATTTTTACCATGGCAGAGTCTGCATTGCTGGCTTTTTGTTTGGTGCCGGGTATTGTTGGTTTTTTTTCTGGCACTTCCTTACCATTGGGGGTGGTTGGGGCGGTGCTGTTATCTGCAGGCTTATTTACAAAAAAAGAGTAGGCCGCTCCCCGCCGGCGGTTATCACCCTCGTAAATACCCCAGGAGCTATAATCGTAGCCAGACACATTGCGGCTGTTGGCCTGGTAAGCTACCGGAGCATCAAAAACAGTGAGGGTTTTATTGCTGTTAATACCTGCTGCTGCTTTTCTTAATGGCCTTATATCATCTAATATATAAATGGCCCGGCCAAATGTGGCAATACATAAATCGGCTTCTCTTTCTTGAATGGCTAAATCGTAGGTAGATACAGATGGGTAGCCATGTTTCCATTGCTCAAATGTTTTTGCGTTATCCAGGCTTACCCACAACCCCTGCTCGGTGCCAACAAATACAAGGTTGGATTCAGTTGGGTCTTGCAGCAGGCAAAGGGCATATCCTTTTACTTTATTTTCATCCACTACGGCCTCCCAGTTTTGCCCGTAATTTTTTGTTCTAAAAATATATGGTTTAAAATCGCCACGGCGGTAATCGTTGCATACCACAAATGCTTCTGCTGCATTGTAGCGGCTTGCCCGTATTTGCGCTATCCAGGCGCCGGTGGGCATACCGGGTATTTTAGCCCTAAAGTTTGTCCAGCTTTTACCAGCATCTTTAGTGAGCTGTACATTACCATCATCTGTACCTACCCATATTACATTGGTATCTTTTGCTGATGGTTCAATACAAATAATGGTATTATAATTTTCTGCACCGGTAATATCTACCGACAGGCCTCCATTATCATCTTGCTTTTGTTGGGTGGTATCGTTTGTAGTAAGGTCGGGGGAAATAATTTGCCAATTTAAACCCTTGTTGCTGCTTTTGTGTAAAAACTGGCTGCCATAAAAAATGGTTTTTGCTTGTGTGGGGTGTTGAGCAAATGCTGCATTCCAGTTAAAGCGCAAGCGTATATTTCTATCGGCCAGGGTGGGTTTAAGGCCCATTTCTTCGCCGGTTACTACATTGTATTTACCCAAGTTGCCGCCTTGGCTCATAGCGTATATCCAGTTAGGGTCTTCGGGGTCGGCAGCTACATCAAAACCATCGCCACCCCAAAGGCTTTCCCAATAAAAATTGCGGATGCCTGCATCAATCCAGGAATAGGCAGGGCCACGCCAGCTGCCATTATCCTGCATGCCGCCCATTACATGGTAAGGGATGGCATTATCTACATTAATATGATAAAATTGGCCTACGGGTATTTGCTCATCAAACTTCCAGGTACGGCCACGATCACGGCTGATACCAATGCCACCATCATTGCCATCAATAATAAAATTAGGGTCGGCGGGGTGTATCCAAAAAGCATGATGATCGGGATGAATACCATTGTAAGGAATGATTACTTTAAAATTTTTGCCCCCATCCTCACTCATGGATATCATCTGGTAAATATTATATACCCTGTTTTCGTTTTTAGGATCTACCCTTATATCCTGAAAATAAAATGGCCTATTGGTAACATCCTCAGTTTTGGTGTTCACCAACTCCCACTTAAAGCCCCCATCATCACTGCGGTATAATCCATTTTTTTTTGATTCTATCATGGCATACATGCGGCCTGCGTCGCTATGGGCTATGGCTAAGCCAATGCGGCCATAATCACCATCGGGCAGCCCTTCCTCTTTACCTAATTTTTTCCAGTTTTTGCCGGCATCGTAGCTTATATATAAGCCACTACCCGGCCCGCCACTGGTAAAGCTATAGGGTGTGCGGCGGTGGTGCCACATGGCTGCCAGTAATTTATTGGGGTTGTTGGGGTCGATGGCTAAATCGGCACAGCCGCTGCTGTTGTTGGTATGCAGCACCAGTTGCCAGGTAGTGCCACCATCGGTGGTTTTATATACGCCCCGTTCGGCATGTTCGGCATAGGGGTTGCCGATAGCTGCGGCATAAATGATATCGGGGTTGTTGGGGTCGATGATGATGCGGTGGATGTTACGGGTTTTTTCAAGCCCCATCAGTTTCCATGTTTTGCCGGCATCCAGGCTTTTGTAAATACCTGCTCCCAGGTTGATGGAATTGCGGGGGTTTCCCTCGCCGGTACCCACCCATAATACCGAAGGGTTAGACTGCTGTACGGCTACCGCACCAATATTTAAAATGGGCTGATCATCAAAAATAGGCTGCCAGGTGTTGCCAGCATTTTCGGTTTTCCAAACGCCGCCTGATGCTGTACCCAAATAAATGATATCGGGATTGGTTATTACAGCATCTATTGCCGTTACCCGGCCACTCATACCTGCCGGACCAATACTCCGTGGTTTTAAATTTTTAAATTGCTCAATGGAAATTTTTTGGGCATAGGTACTTGCAGCAATTAACATGCATAGCAGGGTAAGCAATCTTCTCATGGTATTCGTTTTAGTATGCCCAATATCTGTAAAAACAGTAAGCAATCAAAAACTAATACACCAAAGGCAAAGCCGCCTGCTACTGCTTATCCTTATCAAACTGCTGAGCAGCTGCCTGCGCTTTTTTAAAATCGAGTATTACAGAGTTTATGCAATAACGTAAGCCAGTGGGTGGTGGCCCATCTTCAAACACATGACCCAAATGCGCTTTACATCGGCCACACATCACTTCGGTACGGTTCATACCATGGCTATGATCGGGGGCATAAATAATGCTGCCCTTGTTAATAGGCTCAAAAAAACTGGGCCATCCGCAACTACTCTCAAACTTACCATTGCTGGTAAATAATGGATTACCACAAGCTGCACAGTAATAAGTGCCTGTATCTTTATGCTGGTAATATTTACCCGTAAACGGAGCTTCGGTACCTTTTTGGCGAGCAATATAATATACCTCTTCGGGCAAGGTTTTTTTCCACTCTTCATCGGTTTTTACAACGCTATCTGTTAAAGACTGTGGCGTTGGTGCTTTATCATTAGTATTCATTACAGGCGATTTTGAATTGTTAGATGATGGATTACAGGCGGTGCCTAATATAAAAAAGGATAATAGTATGGCAGTAATATATCGCATAACGGATGCTTTACAGCTAAAAAAATTGTTACTTATCCAAATACGCATTTACAAAAATCAAGGTTTTTCAACAGTTTCTTAAATGTGTTAAAGGATTTTTAAAGTTCAATAATTATCTTTGTTACTCTTATTATAACGGTTATCAAATCAATATGTTCAATTTAATCCTCTTTGGCCCCCCGGGCAGTGGTAAAGGTACGCAAAGCGAAAAGCTGATTTCAAAATATGGTTTAAAACACTTAAGCACCGGCGACCTGCTACGTTCTGAAATTGCACAGCAAACTCCTTTGGGCCTCGAAGCTAAAAAGTTAATGGACAAAGGCCAGTTGGTACCCGATGCTGTGGTAATAGGTATGATTAGCTCCGCATTAGATGCTAACCCGGCCGCAAAGGGGTTTTTGTTTGATGGTTTTCCTCGTACTGCGGCACAAGCCGAGGCGCTGGATAAATTGCTGGAGTTAAAAAACACCCATATTGCCGTAATGCTGGCGCTGGAAGTAACGGAAGAAGAGCTGGTAAAGCGCCTGTTAAAACGTGGGCAAACCAGCGACCGCAGCGATGACACCAACGAAACTGTTATCCGCCAGCGCATTGCTGTTTACCACGAAAAAACCACCGCCGTGGCTGATTATTATAAATCTTTTGGTAAAGCCATTTTTTTGGAGGGTGAGGGTACCATTGACGAAATTTTTGCCCGTATCTGTAAAGAAGTAGACGAACGCAATTAACTATTTAATAGCTATCATAAAAAAGGCAGGCTTTAGTAAAGCCTGCCTTTTTTATTAGATTGCAGTAAAAACTAAATTATGGATGCTGTAAAATACGATTATGTTACCCGCCAGTTTTGTGCATTGGTAAAACAATTACCAGCAGATGCTGCAGGTAAATGGGGTAAGATGAATGGGCAGCAGATGGTGGAGCATGTAGCCGGGTTTTTTAAAGTATCTACCAACAAACTTAAGTTTGAGCTGGTAACACCTGCGGAGCATTTGCCCAACATGATGGCTTTTTTATACAGCGATAAAGCGTTTAGAGAAAATACAAAGGCACCAGTATTGCCAGATGAGCCGCTGCCCTTAAGGCATGCATCTATAACCGATGCGATAAACGAATTGCAGCAAGAGGTTGATGCATTTGTACAACTGTTTACGCAAAACCCCGGTTTAAAAACCACCCACCCGGTATTTGGCGCACTTAATTTTGAAGAATGGATATTGCTGCATTACAAACATGTAATGCACCATGCCCGGCAATTTGGATTAGCATAAAGCAGCAACCTGCCCAATTAAATTTGTATTTACTTGGCAGTTTTAAAACCAACAACTACGATTGCACATGTACAAACTGGAAAACTACATTGCCGGCAGCTGGGTAACTGGTGATGGCGATGGACAAACTTTATACAATGCCGTTACCGGCCAGCCCTTTGCAACAGCAACTACACAGGGGCTAGATTTTAAAAACATATTACATTACGGACGAACCGTAGGCAACCCCGCCCTGCGTAGCATTACTTTTCATGAGCGTGGCAATATGCTAAAGGCGCTGGCACTGCATTTAAGAAAAAACCTGGATAAATTTTATAGCCTTTCCTATCAAAGTGGTGCTACCCGTGCAGATAGTTGGGTGGATATAGAAGGGGGCATCGGCAACCTTTTTGCGTATGCATCTTTGCGTAAAAAATTTGCTGACGATGTAATTTGTATAGATGGCGAAAGCCATTTGCTGGGTAAACAAAACAGCTTTATGGGGCTGCATGTGTTATCACCCAAAGAGGGTGTGGCCATACATATCAATGCCTTTAATTTTCCGGTATGGGGCATGCTCGAAAAAATTGCGGTAAACCTGCTCGCTGGTATGCCCGCCATCGTAAAGCCTGCCACCACCACTGCCTATTTAACCGAAGCGGTAGTAAAAGAAATAATAGCATCGGGTATTTTACCCAAAGGTGCATTACAGTTGCTTTGCGGTAGTGCCGGCGATTTACTTAACCATGTAAACAGCCAGGATGTAATTACGTTTACGGGTAGCGCCACTACTGGTTTACTGCTAAAAAGCACCCCGGCCATTTTGCAACAAAACACCCCTTTTACCATGGAGGCAGATAGCCTCAACTGTATTGTACTGGGGCCAGATGTGGAGCCGGGTATGCCCGAGTGGGATATTTTTATAAAGGAGATACGCAAAGAGATGACGCTAAAAGCCGGGCAACGCTGTACCGGTATACGCCGCATTTTTGTTACTGAAAATAAATTGCAAGCAGTGCAGCAGGCTTTATGCAAAGCACTTAGCCAAACCATAATTGGCAACCCCTTAAACCCTTCCGTACGGATGGGCTCACTGGCAGGCATAGCCCAGCGCAATGAGGTAAAGCAACAATTACAAAAACTACTTAGCTGCTGCCAAATTATTTATGGCAACCCCGATGTTGTGGATGTGCTGGATGCAGATGCTGCAACAGGTGCTTTTATGTCGCCGGTATTGTTGCTAAATCAAACGCCGCATACATCTGCCGAGCCACATAGTATTGAAGCATTTGGGCCCGTAAGTACCCTTATGCCTTACCAGCGGCTGGAGGATGCCATCACCTTAAGCAAAATGGGTAAGGGCAGCCTGGTAAGTACCATTGTAACTGCCAGCCCCACTATTGCCCGGCAATATGTAATTGGCGCAGCCACTTATCATGGCCGCATACTGGTATTAAATAATGAGTGTGCAAAAGAAAATACAGGCCACGGCTCACCCTTACCGTTATTAGTGCATGGTGGCCCGGGCAGGGCTGGCGGCGGAGAAGAAATGGGTGGCCTGCGTGGTGTAAAACATTACCTGCAGCGTACGGCTCTGCAAGGCTCGCCTACTATGCTTACAGCCATTACACAAGTATACCAACCCAATGCTGCTGGCAATACCTCTCAACAACATCCTTTTAAAAAATATTTTGAAGAACTACAAATTTGCGACCAAATTATTACTGCAAAAAGATTAATTACGGCAGATGATATTAACCAGTTTGCTGATTTAACTGGCGACCACTTTTATGCCCATATAAGTACCACCGATTTTACAGGCACTATGTTTGAGCAACAGGTAGCACACGGCTACTTAATGATGAGTATTGCAGCCGGGCTTTTTGTAGATGGTTATGATAAAAATCCTGTTTTGCTTAATTATGGTATTGATGAGCTTCGTTTTACCAAGCCGGTATATCCCGGTACAGAAATTTACATCCGGTTTACCTGTAAAGAAAAATTACCCAGCGATAAAAGGGTAACCACCGACCCTGCCGATTTTAAACGGGGCGATGATATTGACAAAGGGATTGTAAAATGGTTGGTAGAGTTTTTTGATGGGCAGGATGAAATGGCTGGTATAGCCACCATATTAACCATGGTGGCAAAAAAACAGGTGGGCTAAGTCAGGCTTTTTAGTTAAAAAACAAAGCCTGTTTATAAATTTATTTAAAGCCGCTAATGCTTACAATGGTTTACTTAACTTTAAGTAAGGCCTGTATATTTTAATTTCACTCTTTTAAATTGCTAGCAATGGAAGGTTATGTAAAATCAGAAATTCACCAGGGCATTACTACTATTGAATTTTATCATCCACAAAGCAACAGCTTGCCGGGTAAGATACTAGAAGAGCTGGCAAAAGAAATTCATTTTGCCGGCACGCATGCCGAAACTAAAGTGATTATTTTAAAAAGTGCTGGCGATAAAAGCTTTTGTGCCGGCGCCTCTTTTGACGAGCTGGTGCAAATACAAACAGAAGCAGAGGGTCAAAAATTTTTTAGTGGCTTTGCACATGTAATTAATGCCATGCGTAAATGCCCCAAGTTTATTATAGGCCGCATACAAGGTAAATGTGTGGGTGGTGGTGTAGGTATAGCTGCAGCGGCAGATTATGCCATTGCTGTTGAAGGTGCTGATATTAAATTAAGTGAGCTGGCTGTAGGTATTGGTCCATTTGTTGTAGGCCCTGCGGTAGAAAGAAAAATTGGCGCCAGCGCTTTTAGCGCCCTTGCAATTGATGCCAGCCTGTGGCGCAACAGCGAGTGGGCCAAACGAAAAGGTTTGTATGCAGAAGTGCATCAAAGTATAGAAAACATGGATGAATCTGTACATCGCCTGGCCAACACACTGGCACATAGCAGCCCACAAGCTATGGCTGAAATGAAAAAAATGTTTTGGAAAGCTACCGAACATTGGGATGAACTGTTAAAAGAAAGAGCAGCCATTAGCGGCAAACTGGTGCTGAGTGATTTTACCAAACAGGCCATCGAAAAATTTAAAACAAAAAAACATTAACGGCTTTTGCTGCAGCAGGTTCATTCACTATTCATCCATTGTATATGGCTTACGAATCTATTATTTCGCTGCTAACATTAATTGCGCTGGAGGTGGTATTGGGTATTGATAATATTGTTTTCATTTCAATTTTATCTGCCAAACTTCCGCTACAGCAACAACGCAAGGCACGCAGGCTGGGCATACTGCTGGCCATGGTGCTGCGTATTGGTTTACTGGCAGTGATAGCGATGATAATGAAATTACAAACCAACCTTTTTGTAATTGCCGGCAATGGCTTTAGCGGTAAAGATCTTATACTTATAGCCGGTGGTTTATTTTTGTTGTACAAAAGCGTTAAAGAGATTTATCATAAAATAGAGGGACCGGATAATACAGAAAACCCCGATAATAAACCAGCATCCTTTGGTGCCGTTATCGGGCAAATATTATTACTCGACCTGGTTTTTTCTGTTGATTCAATTATCACCGCTGTAGGGCTTGTAAACGAATTATGGATTATGTATGTGGCCGTAATTGTTACCGTAATTGTGATGTTATTTGCCGCCGAGCCCATCAGTCATTTTGTAAATAAACATCCCGCCTTTAAAATACTTGCCCTTAGTTTTTTAATGTTGATTGGCTTTACATTATTGGTGGAAGGATTTGATATACATATCCCCAAGGGGTATATTTATTTTTCGATGGCTTTTGCCTTATTGGTAGATATTATACAAATGAAAACTGTACAAAAATCTAACCCGGTTAAGCTGCACAACAAAATTGATGAAGCATAAAAAAGGCATCTTGCCAAATACAGACGAATCATTTACTGCAAAAAATTTTTTACAGCATTGCCGGTTGCTTGCACAAAGAGATACAGCGCTGGCAACAATACTTAAACAATATGGCCCGCCACCAATGTGGCAAAGAACCGCCAGTTTTGAAACGCTCATACACATTATACTGGAGCAGCAGGTTTCGCTGGCCTCGGCCAAAGCCGCATTGGAAAAGCTAAAAGAAAAAGTTGGCCAGGTTACTCCTCAAAATATTTTATCACTTACAGATGCCGATTTAAAAGCCTGCTATTTTAGCCGGAAAAAAACCATGTATGCCCGCCACCTGGCGCAGGCAATTTTATGCAATCAATTAAATATTGAGTTGCTGCAAAACATGCCCAACGAGGATGTAAGAACCGAACTTAAAAAAATAAAAGGCATTGGCGATTGGACGGTGGATGTATACCTGATGATGGTACTGCGGCGGGCCGATCTTTTTCCGCTGGGCGATATTGCATTGGTAAATAGTATGAAGGCCGTAAAGCAACTGGATAAGCATACCAGCAAAACTGAGTTGCTGCAATTGGCAGAAAACTGGAGGCCCTACCGCACAGTGGCGGCATATATTTTATGGCATGCCTACCTGTGTAAACGAAGCAAGCAGTATACTGCTGCACCAGTAAAAAAATAACAATTTTTATTGCTGGTAACCCGGGCCAAAAATTGCCCTGCCAGCCCGTTGGCCTGTATGCTGCTCATTAGCCATTGTTAATTTGCCATTTACCAATACATATTTAAAGCCCTTACTATATT
>JBDKJT010000095.1:0-35492 GCA_039796475.1 Bacteroidota bacterium
TCCAGCGTTGCCCAGTTAGTTACTTCAAAATTTGCAGGCAGGTATTGCCGCTGTATTTTTTTAATATCCGCTGTATAGTTCATTATCCAATAATATTTATACTTGTTAAACGTACAACTCCTTTTTTCTGGTTAGAAAAAAGGAGTTGCTAAAAGTTATAAAGCCCCTGTTGGCTTTAAGCCATTTTACGGGGTGTGTTAATTTTTTTTGGTGGGGCGGCCTTGGTGGTAGCTTGTTTAGCTTCGGCCGGTTTTGCTTTTTGTACAGCAGGCAGCTCATGTGCAGCATCACCCTCTGCAGGCAGCTCGGATAGCTTAAGCTCTACATTGTTATCTTTTAACAGTTTAAACCACTTTACCATCTTTTTCATATCGCTGTTGTACACCCTTTCAAAATCCATGGTGGGATAGGCTTTAGAAAAATATGCTTTGATGGCAGCATTATCTGCTTTGTTATCGGGTAATGCTTCGCTGCTGGCATCCATCCCTTTAAACACTTCTACCAGGTTAACATTATCGCTGGTGGTATATACTTCAATACTCTCCAGGTGAGAAAAATTGTGTATCCGGCTGCTTACAAATTTTGTGCTTTTATCTTCCAGCGACCTTACTACGCCACCATCTGCTTTGGAAGACATTAACTCAAATAACCCGTTTAACCCTGTTACGGCTACCAATCTGTTATATTCCATCTTAAAAAAATTTAGTGGTGCAAATTAAAGGTAAAATACGGCAATATGCAATGCCCATTTAAATTTTAACGCTGCTGCATTTAATAAGGTTAAAGTAATTTGCAGCCATGCCGGTACAAAAACTTACTCCACAGCAGGCCTTGCCCAAACTGATGCAGTACTGTGCTTACCAGGAGCGTTGCCATACCGAGGTAAAAGAAAAACTTTACAGCTACGGGGTATATGGCCTGGATGCCGATGATATTGTAAGTAAATTAATTGAAGAAGACTACCTGAATGAGCAACGCTTTGCCATACAGTTTGCCGGTGGCAGGTTTAGGCTAAAACAATGGGGAAGGGTAAAAATAAAGTACGAGTTAAAGCAAAAAAATGTAAGCGAATTTTGTATACGAAAGGCTTTGCAAAGTATCGATTTGGATGCGTATGATGCCACCCTGCAAAAACTGGCCAATCAAAAAATTACTGCCTTAAAAAGCGAAAAAAATATTTTTATAAAAAAAAGAAAGCTGCAGGATTTTTTGATGCAAAAAGGTTTTGAAACAGATTATATAAGGCCGTTACTGCAAAACTTGTAGCTATTTTTATTGAAGCAGTATTTTATCTACTGCAGCAATAGCCCTTTGCAGGCGTTCATCATAATCGCCGCTGATATCTACCCAAGGCACATGCTGGTTTATAACAATATCCTTATAATGATGGTACAGGCGGGCCCTTGTATCATAATCGGGGTATTCTCTTAATTCATCTTTTACCCAGGGTGCATCTACATTGGCCAGCAGGTATAAATCGTAGCTACGTTCTACCACTTTGTTTAATATCCATTGATGGCATTTGCCAAACACAAACTCACACCAGGTTTTTAACACATACATTTCGGTATCAATAAATAAAGGCAGGTTAGGCCCACCATCTTGTAATTGCTGTGTGAGTGCCGCTATGCCATTGTCTTCATTAGCCAGTTGGCCCTTGGCCACATCCAGCAAATTATCAAAAGTATAATCGGTACCGTTTTTTAATAGGTACTCCCTTGCATACTCCTGTACCCATATAGTATTATAATGAGCTGCCAGCTTTTCGCACAAGGTACTTTTGCCGGTAGACTCTGGCCCAACCACCACTATTTTTTTTATTCTGCTCATCTTTAAAAGGCGTGCAAGATAAAGGATGAAAACCAAATAGTGTAGATTGTTTACATGTATAATGTGTGGAAATAAGAAAAAAATGACTGTTTTTGTACAGGCATATCTGTACTGTTATCATCTACTTAGCTGCCCGGGCCCGTTTTACCCACTCCAGCAGGCCAAATACAGCCATTACAAAAAGTATTATATAATACACGCTGGTAAAAACATATTGTTTTGCAAAGTACAAAGGTACCGATGCTATATTTGTAGCTATCCACCAATACCAGCTTTCTACTTTCTTTTTTGTCATCAACCACATACCTGTAAATGCGGTGGCGCTTGCAAAAGCATCTGCCCAGGGTATTACACCCGGTGCAAAACTTTGCTTAAGGTGCGATAATACCAGGTAAATAGCCACGTAAAAAACGGCAAAAAAAAGCAGTTGATAAATCCACCAGCGCTTGTTAGAAAAAGATACTTGTAATACTTGTTGCTGGGTAGCATCTTTTTTTAGCCAAAGCCACCAGCCGTATATGCTCATAATGCTGTAATAAAAATTTACGGATGCCTCACCAAAAAGTTGGCCTTTAATGCTTAAGTAGATATAGATTACCGTATTCAGCAGCCCTACCGGGTATACCAAAATATTTTCTACCCGGCTAAACCATACACTGGCAATGCCTGCCACCACCGCCACATACTCCAGCCAGGTGGTTTGCTGCATACCTTGTATAAACTGCTGGTATATTTCTGACAGGCTCATATTAATTTTATTTAGTTGGCAATTTCAAAGATAAAGGCTGTTGCTAAATAACCCGCCCGGCTAATAAACCCCTTGATAAAATTTATATTTGATTGCTGCTATTTTAATGTAAGCTTCCTGTAGTTTTTAATAACATACTCAAAAAATCAGCTTACCTTTTTGCTATCAATTAATCACTATAAAAACAATGTTATGTCAGCCGAAAAACAAATGACCACCCAAGAGGTAGCCGACCGTATGAACGAGCTTTTTAAAGAATTTAAATGGCAGCAAGTGCAAGACGAGTTATATGCAGATGATTGCGAAAGTATTGAGCCTGCTGGCGCACCGGGTTTGCAATATGCAAAAGGCAAAGAGGCACTAAAACAAAAAGGCGCCGCTTTTCAGGAAATGGTAGAAGAGATGCATGGAGGGTGGGTATCGCCGCTGCTGGTAGGTGGCAGGTATATTTCTTGCGCCATGGGGCTGGATGTAACCATGAAAGGAATGGGACGCATACAAATGAATGAAATTTGTGTGTACGAGGTAAAAGATGGTAAAATTGTAAAAGAAGAATTTTTCTTTTAAAAACAAAGGCCTGCAGTAATATAAATACTGCAGGCCTTTTGCATTACACCCGCCTTTAACCGGGCGGGTGTTTTATTTTGTTTTCCAGGTATTATCTTCTGTATTGGCATCCATATAAATGCCTCCTTCCAGCACTATACTTTCCACTGCTTTTGCAGCCCTAACGGTTACTATTGCCTGCTGCTGGTTTTTTTGCCAGATAGCGGGGGTTTGATGCAGGCTTTGTTTACTGCCATCTTTATAATTAAGCACCACATTTACCGGCGCTGGCATTCCGCCGGTGTTAATAATAATTAGCTGGTATTTATTACCGGTGGCCTTTACCGCCTGCAAGCTGTAATCGATAGTGGTGGGTTCAAAAAACCATTTATTCCAAAACCAGTTAAGGTTTTGCCCACTTACATCATTAAAGCTGTTAAAAAAATCCCATGGTATAGGATGCTTGCCATTCCATCTATCCATATAGGCATGTAAACATTTTTTAAATAAGGCATCGCCCAATAAATCTTTTACTGCCAGGTAGCCTACTGCTGCTTTACCATATATATTATTGCCAAAGCCTTTGGGCTCCAGGGCATCTGCAGGGTATATAATGGGTATCATTTGGTCGGATGATTTATTGTTTACCCAACCCTGCACCCTAAATTGTTTAAACAACTCTTCTGCCTGCCCGGCGCCCATATCGGCTGTGCCTACCAGTAATTCAAAAGCGGTGGCCCAGCCTTCATCCATGCTGCCATAGCGGGTTTCGTTTATGCCCATATAAAAGGGCATATAGGTATGGGCAATTTCGTGTTCGGCCACAAATCTTGAAAAATTGGTATCGGCAAATGTGCTGTTATTGGCCATCATGGGGTACTCCATATCGGCGTATCCCTGGAAGATGGTTGTTTTTTCGTAGGGATAAGCAATACCCGGCCAATGATGAGAAAACCAGTTGAGGGAGTGCCGGGCAAACCTGGCCACATGGTGATAATCTTTAGCCGTATCGTTATAAGCCGCTTGTGCACTTGCTCTTCTTTTAGTAGCATCGTCTACAACTACACTGCCGCCATCCCATACATAATGATCGCTGATGCCAAAAGCCACATCGGGTATATTGGTGCTGGTAAAACGCCAGGCATTACTGGCATTTTGTGTGGTTACTTTTTTTGCCATTACATCCTGTAGCGTTGCAATATTAATTATATCATCTGCTACTAATGATTGCTGGTAACGTTGTAATACTTCGGGCTGCAATAGTTTTTCGGGTTGCTGCAAAGTGCCGGTACCCCATACAATATAATTAGCCGGTACATTTACGGTTACATCATACGTATTAAAATCGCTGTAAAACTCCCGGCTGTCGGTAAAGTCCATCCTGTCCCAACCATTGTAATCGTCGTACACAGCAACACGTGGATAAAAGTAGGCCATAAAGTAGGTGGTAGAATCTATCATACCCTCCCTGCCGCTTTCTTTAGATATTTCGTACTCCCAATCAAATGCTACCTGCAGTGATGCCTTTGGTGCAAGGGGAGTTTTTAGTCGCAAATTTTGCCAGGTAAACAACCCGGGATTTTCCCGCCAGTTTACTTTTTCTCCATTTACCGTTACGTTGTTTATTTTCATACCTGCACTGAGGTAATCTGGCGAAGCACCATAATTTCTTGGAGCCCCGGCCTTGTGTATGTTAAGAAAAAGTTTGATGACCAGTGTACGCAACGAATCGGGGCTGTTGTTTTCGTACTGTATGGTTTCTGTACCTCGTACTATGCGGTCGGGCGGATTGGCCACAATATTAATTTTATAACTGGCTTTATTTTGCCAGTAATTTTTACCGGGCATACCATCTGCACTCCTGGTTTGCTTTTTATAGGCGGCCTGTACATCTCTTGGCACAAAAAGGGGCTGCTGTGCAAATAGGCTGGTAGTGGCCAAAAGCGCAACCGTAGTAAATAATAATCGCATACAAATTGTTTAAGCAAGAAAAATAGCCATTAAATAAAGAGCTTTTATTAAAAGTTGATAAAGGGCAAAAAGCCATACAGCCGGCAGGGTAATATTTGATGGGTGGACCACCGCAATGGCTTAAGCATAATTTACACAGGCCCTGTTTTAACAATTGAAACCCCTTATAATAGAAGCATTTGAAAATCCGCCAGCCTTTATAATAACACAGCTATTGAGCAAAGTAAATAGCCCTTTTGTAACCGGGGCATCCTTATTTTTACAGCAGGTTTGCTATTGTATTATTTTTACTGTTAAATATTAAATGATGAAGTATACCATCGTAATAGAATATTGTCCTCAATGCAATTGGTTGTTAAGGGCCGCCTATATGGCACAAGAGTTTTTAACTACGTTTAAAGAGGAGTTACAAGCAGTAACCCTGCAACCATCCGAAACCAGTGGCCGGTATACAATTAGTGTAAATGGCAATGTAATATTCGACCGAAAAGCATTTGGTGGATTTGCCGAAATAAAAGAATTGAAACAATTACTGAGGGATGTGGTGAGCCCCGGTAAAAGCCTGGGCCATACCGACACCAAAACACATCACCAGGCAAACTAAACAATGCTTAAAGGATTGATTTTATGTGGTGGGCAAAGCCTGCGTATGGGCAGCGATAAGGGTTTGCTAAAACTACAGGCAAGCACCTGGGCCCAAACTGCTGCAGATAAAATGGCTGCACTAAATATTCCTGTATATATTTCGGTAAATGAGCAACAGTATACCGATTATGCTACTGTTTTTTTGAGCCCACAATTAGTTACAGACAACTCAACCCTTGCAATAAAAGGCCCGCTGCTAGGCCTGCTGAGTATGCACCTTGCTTTTACCACTACCGATATACTAGTGCTGGCTTGCGATATGCCCCTAATGGAGCCCAGCCTGTTACAAACCCTGCAGCTGCAGCAACAGCAACAGCCGCAGTATGGGGCATATATTTATACCAACCAATCTATGCCCGAGCCCTTGTGTGGTATTTATACCAGCAAGGCCCTGGCTGCTGTGTACAAGCTGCTTATAAAAGGAGATTTGCAAAAGCACAGCATGAAGTATATGCTGGAGCATATAAGTGTATTTAGTACCGAACTGGGTGAGGAGCAAAAAAAATGTTTTCGCAATTTTAATGCACACGCCCAGCTAAATGGCTTGTAAAGCCAGTAGTGCTTTTTCTGTTTTAATAAAATCGGCAGCGGGTGCCTCACATAACGGGCAGGTATAGCCCAATGGTAAGTCATCAAATTTGGTGGCGGGTTTAATACCATTATCTGGCTCGCCCAATGCCACGTCGTATACTGTTAAACAATGGCGGCATTGATAGATAGGTTCGTCCTTTTTTTCTGTCTTTTTTTCTACTGCCGCCGGGGCGTTGGTGGCAGCAGCTGCTTGCTGTAAGCCGGTTCGGTATTTATGAAACGACAATACCGATTGCCTTAACTGTTCGCCCAATAAAAATTTAGGGTTATTGCGGCTAAATACAAAACCAGTACGTTCGTTGGGGTTAAAATTTTTGGCGCATAATATATCGTACAAGTGAAACAGTTCAACCCCAAAAATCGAAAACAATGGTTTTCGTTTTACCAGTATACTACTAAACACCTCTGTTTTCTTTTTAGTTTTAATACCCAGGCAAAGGCCAAACGTACGGGTATCCTCATCATTTAATTGCTTTAGTAAATATTGTTTAAGTGCCAGTGCATCGCTGCTGTTATCTTCTACCTGAAAGTTAAGTTCGTTAGCCGCATGCCGCATGTTTATATTGTATTTTTCTAGCAGGCGGCTCCACCTGTCTTTGTCTTTTTCTTCAATGGCTTTTACAATAATGGTTTTCCAGGGGGTTGAGCACAATTGCCCTATTTTAGTATCGAGGCATAACCGGCAAACTTCTTTTAAAAACTCGATGCTGTACAGCTCATCCCGGCGGTAAACACCCAGCCAGTATTTATTATTGTTGTACCTGTTAAGCCCTTCGTAATAGGGCAGGTTAAAAGCGGGCAAAACGGCGGGTTTTTCTGCAGGGCGGGTAATGTATTTTTGTTTTTGAATAAGGCCAAAAAGCTGGTGGCCATTAGCAGCCGCCTGGTCGAAAAACAGGTGATTGTTTTGTAAAATAAGTTGCTCAACCTCTGCAGATAACCCGGGCACATCGTTGGTATACACCAGCTCCGTCCATTCGTACACAATATTGGTTTTGGGAAAGCGAATAAACAAGTGCCAGTAATGCTGGGCATCGGTAGCTGCCACCCAGTTTATATTACCGGTAAGCATGGGTGTAAAACTCTGGTTGCTATCGCTGAGGTTTATTTTTAATTTAGGTTGATGATTGATGCCATCAAAAATATCTTTGTATACGCCTTCGCTTAACCAGGTATTATTGATAAAAACATCTTCGGCAGGGTAGGAGCTTACTATGTTAGGATACTCCTCTTTATCTACTTCGTATTGTGCATCTAACTGCTGCAAATGAGTAAGCAGCAGATCTTTTTTTTCTACACTTACCGGTACCAGCAATTGCTGCCGCAAACCAAAACGTACATTTTTGATGCCCACCCTGGTGCAGGCTACCAAAATATTATACAAATCGCCGGGTGATATAATGCCACCCCTAAAGTTGATTTTTATGGTAAATGGTAGGTTCATATGGTTATTCCAAATTCTTTTAAAGCCACCGGAAAATTGCGGTTTTCGTGTTTAGAGCGGCACAGCTTTACCAATGCAAAGCGTTGCAAAAGGCTTAGTGCCTGCCATTGTGTACTGTGTATGGTTTGATTAAACTCTGCTGCTTTTTGCAACAGCTCTGCCGGTACCTGGGTAGTAATATCCCATGCGGCGGGCACCTCTAATACCAGCGTGCTGGCTGCATGTTGGGTATGCTGCTGTACCAGCTGTGCTACATAATGCTGGTATTGCTGCACCTCATTGGGTTGCTGGCAGCTAAGCACTGCCAGTTGCACTTTTTCGGTATTGCTAAATTTAGCCCATTCGCCCAGCTTAAGTTTTATGCCTGCTTTGTCAAGCTTGTACCTTACAATCATGGGTATACAGCGCATTCCATCTTCCATAAAATCTTCTTCAAATTCAAAATATTCTATGCCGTCCAGCCCTTTAAACAAGGAGGGTGCTGGTAGTTGTTTTTTCATACATACGCTTTCGGCAAGGCCAGCGTATTGATCGTAATTGGGTATGATGCTGTACCCTGCTTGCTTGTATAGGTTAATGGCTACGGTAAAGTGTATGCTGGTTTCTAGTACGGCGTATTGATAACCTAGTTGTGCTGCCCACAACTCCAGATGGTTTAATATTTTTTTTGACAGCCCCATACCCCGGAAGGGTTTTTCTACAAACATTCTTTTTATTTCTACGGTAGTGCTATTGTATTGTTTAAAACACCCGATGGCGGCTGGCTGGTTGTTTACATATACAACGAGGGCGGTTGTAATGTTGGGTACTTTGTTGTATTGATCGTACTGGGCCTGGTCTTCTTTTAGCTCGTTCCACAACTCGTTGTCTAAATGCGATACCAGCAGCATAAAATCGCTGTGCTGCGTAGTGGTTTTTTGTATGGTAATGGTTTTGCTCATTGTTGAGTAATGTGGTAACAGCACAAGTGAGTGACACAACAAATGGGGATGCCTGCACTGCTGCTGGTTACAAAAATATTTAAACGGGTTCAGCCGCTGGCTGTTTTTTTAACACCGTTACCTGTGCATCTAAAATAGCTTTTACCTCGGGCCGGCAGCTGCCGCAACCCATGCCTGCGCCGGTAAGCTGGCAAAGTTGCAAATGATCTTTACAGCCTTCTTTTATTTTGTTAATGAGGTTGCCTTCGCCCACATTGTTGCAACTGCACACCAGTTTGCCTATGATGGGCTCGGCTGTTTTGCCGGAGCGTAGCAACTGCAGGCGTTTTTCGCTCAGCTCCATTTTATTTTCTATGAGGTTTCTAAATTCGAGAAACTCACTTTTATCGCCGATTAAAATTGCGCCTACTAATTTATCGTGATGGATGATGCATTTTTTATAATACCGCTTGGCTTTATCTATAAACACCACCTCTTCGTAAGCCGGGTCGTCGGGGCACTCTACCATGCCTAGTGAGCACAACTCGGTGCCATGCATTTTTAAAATATTCATGAGTAGCGAGCCGCTGTAATATTTTGAAATGTCGCCGTTTAAATAGCGGGCTACAATTTCTGCCTGTTGCTCTGCGGCGGCGGTAATACCGTATAAAAACTGGTTGAACTCGGCTATCTCGCCAATGGCAAATATGTTGTGATCGCTGGTTTGCAGGTATTCGTTTACTACTACGCCACGCTTGCAATTAATGCCGGTTTCTTTGGCAATTTCTATATTGGGTACAGTGCCTATGGCTATTACAATTGCCTGGCAATTGATCATCAAGCCGCTTTTTAGCCTTATGCCGCTTACGGTGGTATCGCCTAAAAAACGTTCTATTTCGTCGTTATAATAAATATCTATGCCTTTGTCTGTTAGCTCCTCGTGTAATAGCTGGCTGCCCAGCGGATCCAGCTGCCTGTCCATCAGCCGGGAGATGCGTTGTACAATGGTTACCTCTACATTTACTTCTCTTAACGATGCTGCCAGCTCTATACCCAATAAGCCGCCACCAACAATTATCACCCGGCCATTTTGTGGCTGCACATGCTGCTTAAACCGATCGGCATCGGTACGGCTACGCATGGTAAATATGCCCTGCATGGCGGGTATATCTTTTAGCATGGCTGCCCGGCTGCCGGTAGCCATTATTAAAACATCGTAGCTATGCTGCTGGCCTTTACTATCGGTTACGGTTTTATTGCTTCGGTTTATGTGCTCAATGCTTACACCACGGTGCAGTTTTATATTGTAATCGTACTCTTCTTCATCCGTCATTTTTACAAGGCTGTTCCAGCCGAGTGTGCCGCTGATATAATCGGGTAGTAATACCCTGTTGTAAAACGGAAAATCTTCTTTACTAAATACTTCAATTTCGTCTGTAGTATTGATGGAGCGATAGCTTTTTACAAAGCCGCATGCGCCGGCACCGGCGCCAATTATTATAATTTTTTGCGTTGCTTTTTTATGCAGTTGTACTTGTACGGCGGCAAATTTAAAATCGGGTTCTTTGCTTTTGGCATCTACCAGGTTGCTGGTAAGGTTATTGGCCCGGTTAAGATCGCTGTTAAGAATTTTACCCCAATGCATGGGCAAAAACACAACGCCTTGTTTTATATCGGTTGATAAGATTGCTTTTACTTTTACTACACCCCGGTTATTGCTAACTTCTACCAGGTCGTTTGGTTGTATGTTTCTTTCTGCTGCATCTTGGGGATGTATTTCTAAAAAAGATTCGGCAATATGCTGCTTTAGCTTATTTACCTTACCCGTTTTGCTCATGGTATGCCATTGATCCCGAATGCGGCCGGTAGTTAATACCAGTGGGTGGTGGTGGTTGGTTTTTTCAGAAAGATTTTCGTCGGAAAAAGAGTGGATGATGGCTTTTTGGGATGGGGTATAAAACTTCCAATCCTGAAAAAGGCGTTGGGTGCCAAAGCCATTTATTTGTTGTGTATAGGGCCATTGCACCGATCTTTTTTGTTGCAGCAGGGTATAATTTACATCGCTGATATCGATATTGGTATCTTTTGTAAGTGCGGCATGCTCGGCATAAATGGCTGCATTGTTTTTAAAATCAAAACCTGGGTAACCCATTTTTTGAGCAAAGCGGCAGATGATATCGGCATCGGGCATTGCTTCGCCGGGGGCATCTACTATTTTAGAAAGATAGCTGATGCGTCTTTCGGCGTTTGTCATGGTGCCTTCTTTCTCCGTCCAAGCGGCGGCGGGCAGCACCACATCTGCATATGCAAGGGTTTCTACTGTATTGCTAATATCCTGCACCACTACAAATTTTGCTTTGTTTAAGCCAGCTTCGGCCATGCGTACATCTGGCAGGCTAATGAGTGGGTTGGTGCATACAATCCAAATAGCTTTTAATCGGCCATCGTTTAATGCTTCAAACATTTCGGTGGCGGTAAGGCCGGGTTTAGCAGCGATGGTGCCGGCGGGCAATTGCCAGTATTGCTCTACTGCTGCCCGGTGGCTGGCATTTAGCAAATCTCGGTGAGCTGGTAATAAATTGCTAAGGCCGCCCACTTCTCTGCCGCCCATGGCATTGGGCTGGCCAGTAAGTGAAAACGGACCGGCACCGGGCTTACCTATTTGGCCAGTAATTAAATTAAGGTTGATGAGCGACAGGTTTTTGTTAACGCCAATTACGCTTTGGTTGAGGCCCATCGTCCACATGGTAATAAAGCCCTTGGCACCAGCAATATAAGCTGCCGCCTGGCGTATATCGCTTTCTTGCACACCACAAATTTCGGCTGCCTCGGCCACCGTTTTTTGCATTACCGTTTGCTGGTATTTATCAAAGCCCTCTGCATGCTGCTGTACAAAGCTGTTGTTAACCGCATCCAACTCAATAAGTACCCTGCCAATGGCATGATGCAGGGTAATATCTGTACCGGGATTTAGCTGCAGGTGTATATTGGCGAGGGAGCAGGTTTGTGTTTTACGTGGGTCGCTTACAATAATTTTTAATGCCGGGTTTTTTTCTTTGGCAGCCTCTACCCTGCGCCACAATATTGGATGGCACCATGCCGGGTTGGCACCCGCTACAAATATTACATCCGCCAGCTCAATATCATCGTAGCATACGGGTACACTATCTTCGCCCAGGCTCATTTTATAGGCTACCACCGCACTACTCATACAAAGCCGGCTATTGGTATCAATATTATTACTGCCAATAAACCCCTTAATCAATTTATTGATTACATAATACTCCTCTGTTAGGCATTGGCCCGATGCATAAAATGCAACCGAATCGGGGCCATATTTTTCGATAAGTGTTTTAAATACGGCCACGGTACGGTTTAAAGCCGTATCCCAGCTAACCCGTTGGCGGGGTTGATTTTTGCCATACCTCATTTCTGGATAAAGCAGGCGGCCACTGTTATCGTTTACGGTGTAGTGCAGGTTCATCCCCTTACTGCACAGCATACCTTTATTTACCGGATGGTCCTTATCTCCTTGTACCTGCAGGCGGCCCAACTTATCTTTGGTGGCCACAATACCACAACCTACACCGCAATAGCAACAAGTGGTTTTATATCCTTTTTGTGTGTTATCCTGGCTCACTAAAATGTTGTTTTAATACCGCTCAAATGTGTGTTTGCTATTTGTTTATCACGGGCACTACTGCAAGGTCTTTTACATTTACACCTTTTTTAGCAGTGATGGTTCTAAAAATAAATACTGCTACGCCGATGCCTAAAATAATGTAACCGAGTAAGGTAAATGCTGCGGTATAATCAATTAAGTCTTTGGTTTTGGTAACCCCATTTTCTACTACTGTTTTGGTAGCATGCACCGCTTTTGCTTTAAACATAAACGCAATGAGCATGGCGCCAATATTACCACCTGCACCCACAATACCTGCTACACTACCTACTGCAATAGGGCTTATAAATGGCACCAAACTATAGGTGGCTCCATTGGCCATTTTTAAACTCAATCCAAAAAAGAACATCATAAAAATTGCCATGCCAATATTGCCCGATTTTGCAAACCATATTAAGCCTATACCTTCCAGCAACAGTAAAATAGCCAGCAGCATACTCTTGCCATCAAAGCCCCAAACCTTGCCTACTTTGTCGGCAATGATGCCACCCATTGGGCGGGCAAATAAATTTATCCAACCAAAAATACCGGCGCACATACCGGCTACTGCCAGCGTTGCACCAAATGAATCTGTAAAAAATATAGGTGCAAAATTGTCTACCGTAATTTCTACGCCAAAGCAAGCTGCGTAAGCGATGGTTAAAATCCAGGTGCGGTAATCTTTTATGGCAATCATAAAAGTGTTCTTTTTATCATCCACGGTGTAACCAATTTCTTTATAGTCGCCGGCAGGTGTATCTTTTGTGTAGCGATAATACAACCAGGCACATACTAACAGCAATACGCCGGGTACAATCATGGCTAAGCGCCAGCTATCTTCTTTACTGCAAAAGCCTGCGCCAGTAAGCCCAGCAGCAATCAACGGCATAAAAAAGTTGGCCGCACCACCTCCAGCATTACCAAAACCACCAGCGGTAGCATTGGCTGTGCCTTTAATATTTGGCGCAAACATCACCGAAGTGTGAAATTGTGTAATTACAAACGATGCACCAATAACACCAATAGATAAACGGTACAACAAAAAGGAGGTATACGATTGGCTGGTGCCTATTAATAAAACAGGAATTGCACACAAAATTAACAGCCATGTATAAACGATTCTTGGGCCATATTTATCTACCAGCCTGCCAATAATTAAACGGGCAATAATAGTGGCAGATACAGAGGCAATTTGTATGTTACCAATTTGGTCTTTGGTTAGGTGCAATTGCTCTTTGGCAAGTTTCATTAATGGCGCCATACCAAACCACGCAAAAAAGCAGCAGAAAAAAGTAAACCAGGTAATATGAAAGGTTTTCATCTGTACCCCTTTAAACGAAAAAATGTTGAGTTTACTTAACGGCTGTGCGGTTGAATTTTGTTGCATTGAAATAATTTATGTGTTACTAAAAAAAAGATTAGTGTATATCGTTAATAGAAAATTTATCGATGAGCAGGCTTAATAATTTATCATGAATGGCCATATATGCCTCATCATGCACTATCTCTTTTTTATTGCGGGGGCGTGGTAGTGGCACATCTACAATTTCTTTAATGGTGGCAGCTGGCCCATTATTCATTACCACTACCCGGTCGCTTAAAAAAATGGCTTCTTCAATATCGTGGGTAACCATTACAATGGTTTTTTCCCTGTTGTCGAGGTTCCATAATTTAAGCAGTTCTACATGCATGTTACTTTTAGTAAGGGCATCTAGTGCACCAAAAGGTTCATCAAGCAATAATATGGATGGATTAATAGCAAATGCACGGGCAATAGCCACCCTTTGTTTCATACCACCCGACAGCTGGCCGGGCAGTTTATCTTTATGCTGCCAGAGATTTACCATTTTCAGATTTTTTTCTACCAGGGCTTTTTTTTCTGCTGCCGGCATTTTTTTAAGGGCTGCATCCACTGCCTCGTAAATATTTTTATACACCGTAAGCCACGGCAGCAGGGAGTAATTTTGAAAAACTATTCCCCTATCTGGGCCTGGCCGGCTAACTATATTTCCGTTAGCCCTTACCATACCCTGCGTTGGTTTTACCATACCGCTAATAGTACCCATTAATGTAGATTTGCCACAACCAGAGTGGCCTATTAATGCTACAATCTCTCCTTTTTTTATGGTTAGAGAGATGTCTTTAACTGCAGTATAAACCCCGCTGGGGGTTTTAAAGCTTACAGTAAGCTCATTAATTTCAATACTGTTATTTAACAACGCTTTTGATTGATGTATATCAATTGCTGGCGCACTTATATCTATGTTAGTAGTGTTCATATTTTTTGTTTTAGATGATCTGTTTTAATACCATCCAATGCTTTTAACAACCTCCTACACCGAGTAGTTAAAGCGTTTTTGTAATATCATAAAAACCCTGTCGAGCAGTAAGCCTACTATACCAATGATGATGATGGCTACAATAATTTTAGGTATACTTCCGCCATTAAAGCCTTCTTCCCAAACAAAATAACCAAGCCCCATGCCTCCTGAAAGCATCTCGCCTGCCACTATTACCATCCATGCTACGCCAATGGATAAACGCAATCCTGTAAGTATGTGTGGAAATGTGTAGGGTAAAACAATACGGGATATATACTTCCAGTTAGAAAAACCAAAAGCCTTGCCTACATTTTTATGATCTTGCGGTATGTGCGATACGCCAAAAGCAGTGTTGAGCAAGGTTGGCCATAACGAGCAGATAAAAATCATAAAAATACTGGCTTGAGGCGAATCTTTAAAAATGGCCAAGCCAAGCGGAAACCATGCCAATGGAGATACCGGGCGTAATATTTGCACCATGGGGTTTACAATATTCATCACTATTTTACTAGAGCCCATAAGCATACCAACGGGTATTGCCAGCAGGCTGCCAAGGCCAAAGCCAATGCCTACTCTTTTCAATGAGCTAATCAGTTTAACACCTATCCCTTTATAATCGGGATCATCCTGCATGGGGTTTTGCATTACTTCCTTAAAAACCACCCAAGTGTCTTTGGGTGAGGGTATTTCGTTTTTGGTGAGGCTTGATATAAGCTCCCAAATGCCCCCCATTAAAACAAGGCCTGTAATAAAATACAGTAGCGATAACAGGTTTTTGAGTGAGAAAATATTTTTCATTACAATATTTTTAAAGTGATAAATATTGGCCCGGTAAAATGGCGGTTTGCACCGGGCCAATTATTTCTATCGCCGGGTGGTTTTTAAATAAGCGCCTACATTGTTTGGATCAAACGCTGCATCGTAAGTTGTTTTAAAGGGCTGCATATCTGGTTGTAAAGGCACGCCCATTTCCTTTGCTACCTCTGCAAACAAATCATCCAATACCAGTTTTTCTGCAATGCCCTTATAATCGGGGTCGGATTTTAAATACCCAAAACGTACAAACTGGGCCATAAACCAAATAGCATGCGATTTTTTAGGTGTATTTACAATACCATTGTTGTAAAAGGTCATGTAATCATCTTTGTATTTATTTACACCCAGCTCACAACCAAGATCGTAGGAGCCTTTTAACCTTGCCTCTATTACCTGTAACGGGGCATTTACATAATTAGGTTTTGTAAGCCATGCTGCAGCTTTTGAACGGTTGCCCATTACATCTAACCAACGGCAGGCTTCTATAATTGCCTTCATTACCCTTTTAAGATTTTCTTTATCGTTTGCAAAGGCATTGTTTACTACCAGTGCTTTTTCCGGATGATTTTTCCAGATATCCTGTGAGGAGATATGCGTAAAACCAATATTTTGAGCAGCGGCTACACCATTCCAGGGTTCACCTACACAATATCCTTCCATATTATCCACCCGCATGTTAGCTACCATTTGCGGTGGCGGTATGGTAATTATGCCTACCGATTTTTGATTAATGCCGGCAGCAGCCATCCAGTTTCGGAGCCATATATCGTGGGTACCACCAGGAAAAGTCATGGCAAATGTTACCTCTTTACGGCCTTGTACATTTTTAACTGCACCTGCTACTTTTTGTACTTCTTTAAAACCAACAAGCCCACAAAAATCTTTGGAAAGTGTAATGGCCTGGCCGTTGTTATTAAGTACCATGGCTATTTTCATTTCCTGGCCAGCCTTGCCGCCAATACCTGTGTACACTGATAAAGGCATTGAAAAGAGACAATGAGCCCCGTCTAATTCGCCGTTTAATATTTTATCTCTTACCACAGCCCAAGAGGCTACTTTTTCCAGCTCAACGTCTACGCCGTATTTTGCAAAAAGGCCTAATTCTTTTGCTACTACCAGGGGGGCGCAATCGGTTAATGGAATAAACCCCAGCTTTATTTTACGTGTGGGTGGTGTCATTTTAAACGAACACACCACTACCAGCAACGTAGCCAGGCTTATAAAAACAAATGATTTTTTTATGTTGAGTTTCATAAATTTTTGTTTACAGGTTATAAAAAGAGCACGGGTTTGCAAGCCAGCACTATTGTTTAATAGCTACGGGTTTGGTATAAAAAAAATCGGGTGTAAAACGCAACATCAGGTAAAACCAGTTGCCCGTTTTTTTATAGTTGGCTGCAATGGCATCGGTACTTGCCTGGCCTTTTGCAAAAGGCATAGTGTTGGTTGCCTTCATTATTGAGTAACCCATTTCTATATTGGTAAACTTGTTCATGTTATAATTCAACAAAAAGTCAAGCTCGTTACCCATTTTTTTATCCAGTATTGTACCATCCGCTTTTTTCATGTCTTTTTGAAGTGAAAAAACATGAAAGTCTATACCGGCCGATACACTATTGGTGCTGTACTTAAATTTTAGATATGGGTTTTTTAACCCACCGGCTGCCGATCCCGTTCCTACATAGAAATAATCCATGTATCCCCAGTGTTTGTGAGGTGTGCCATACAGGGGATCAAATTTTTCATCTTCTAATGTGCCAGCATCGTTACCACTTAATACATCGTAGCCGGGGGTGATGCTGATTTTTCCTTTTTGGTAGGTAAGTGATGCAGTATAGTGATAAGCATTTTTCATTTTTACTCCATCTCTATTTTTTCCGCTTTGAGCGTAATAAGCAGCCTGTATAGCAATTTTTCCAAATCCTGAAGCATTGCCAATAGTATGATTAATCATCATGCCATAGGTAAACCTGTGGTGTGTGCCCGAGTAATTAAAGCTATCGGTTGGGGCAGCGGCTACAAACCTTCTGCCATATACATAGCCTGTAGCAGCGCTACCGGATGAATCTGCTTTATACTTGCCAAAATTGTCGTTAAAAAACAGGCCAGATAGTTTTGTTTGATTAAACTTTTTGCTGATGTACAGGCTGGTAAATGTTTTATAGTTTTGATTGCCTCCATTGGTAGTGGGCGGATTTGTCCATACGGGTGTACCCGTTTTAGAACTGTTATTACCAGCACTACCTGATGCTGCGGTAGGTAATAAACCTGCTGGTGTAGGTACCAATACACCTAGCGAATTTTTAACATAGGCGGGTACGTTAGATGGCAGGTAGCCGGTGCCTGTATATCCAAATGCATCTGTATTTTGATTGTAAGCAAAACCAATATCAACCTGCCAGCCCTTGTGTACTGTTTTTAGTAATGCCATATCATGGCGGCGTGCCTGTTGCAGCCAATCAAGGTTGCCAATAAGCCTTACATCATCATAACTTAACTCTTGTCGGCCAATTTTAAAACTCATCAGGTCTATCCCTTTTGCTGCAATTGTAGTGTCGGCTTTATTAAAAAGCGTTAAATCGGCCCATGCTTCGTGAAGCATAAAACGGGCGCCATCAGCATTAGAAATGGTAGATGCATCCTGTCCCCAAACTCTTACATCCTGTACGCTGGCTCCAAAGCTTAGCCTGTCCCACTTATAGCCAAATGCAAGGCGGGTACGCTGGGAGGTAAATACTGCAGGTTTGGTTCCTTTTAAAACTAAATTTCCTAGTCCATTACGTACTTCGGTACGTGTTCGCAATTGCCCAGAAAGTGTAAACTGGGCATTTGCTGCCATTGTTACCAGCAGCATGGCTGCCAATAAATAAAGGTTCGGTTGTTTTTGAAATTTTGCCATAATTTCGTTTTGGTTTTAGATTGTTTGTCAATTTAAGATCTAGTCCCCCGGATCTGATGTCGTAGTCGGCCGGGGTTTTTATTAATAAAAAAATAGTTCAGGTTGCATGGTTATTGGTTTGGTTTAAAAATTAGTTGCCCGGGTTGTTAACGGGTTTTGTTGTTTGCTCAATACCTATGTACACATGCTCATTTTCTACTTTTACAGGATAGGTTTTTATTGCACACTCATCTCCGGCAAGGCACTCGCCGGTAATTAATGAAAATGTTTTTTTGTGAAAAGGGCATGCCACTTTTGGTTGTTCACCTTGTGAGCCAATCATCCCCCTGCTTAAAGCCATTTGCTTGCGATGAGGGCATTCGTTTTGACAAGCATACCATTCGTTGCGGCGGGCAAAATAAAAAAGGGCTATTTGCTCATCATTATATTTAACACATACGCCGCCGTTAGCCGGCACTTCGTCTGTTGAACAGGCGTATACCCATTGAATGGTTTTTGTTGCGATCATGTTTTTATTTTATGCTTATAATATTTGATTCAGTTATTACAAAGCCCGGTTAAATAATACACAGGCATTGTAGCAGGTAAAAGTATTGGCTTACAGGGCCGCAAGCCTGGGTTATTTCCAGTCTTTCGCTTTTTTCTGTTCTCTCATGCTATCAAAATGCACCGATGGGTCTTTTTCGTGTGGTGCATTTATAAAGTGATTAAAGCGCTTGCGGATGGCAGGGCTTTCAATCGCCTCTTTCCATTCGCATTTATAGTTATCCACTAAAAACTGCATTTCTTCTTCCAACTGAGCGGCAATACCCAGGCTATCGTTTACTACTACGTTACGCAGGTAGTCTATACCACCTTCCATTTTGTTTAGCCAGGTGGCTGTACGTGTTAGCGGATCTGCTGTTTTGATGTAAAACATTAAAAATCGATCGATATAACGAATACAGGTTTCGCTGTCAAGATCGGTAGCCAATAAAAGGGCATGCTGGGGTTTAGAGCCTCCATTGCCGCATACATAGAGGTTCCAGCCTTTATCGGTGGCGATGATGCCAAAATCTTTGCTTTGTGCTTCGGCACACTCCCTGATACAACCGGAAACTGCCGATTTTAATTTATGGGGTGCCCTTAATCCCCGGTATCGCTCTTCTATACGAATGGCATAGCTAACGCTATCGTGTAGGCCAAACCTGCACCAGGTGCTGCCCACGCAACTTTTTACGGTACGCAATGCTTTACCATAAGCATGGCCGCTTTCAAATCCGGCATCTATCAGCTCTTTCCATATATAAGGCAGGTCTACCAGGTGTGCCCCAAACAAATCAATCCGCTGGCCACCTGTTATTTTTGTATATAGATTAAACTTTTTAGCTACGCTGCCAATTACAATCAGTTTATCTGGCGTTATTTCGCCACCGGGTATACGGGGCACTACCGAGTAGGTGCCACCTTTTTGAATGTTTGCCAAAAACCGATCGTTGGTGTCCTGTGCAGTATCGTTTCCTTTTTCAAGGATCATTTCGTTCCATAAACTGGCTAATATAGAGGCTACGGGTGGTTTACATAATTCACAACCATCGCCGGTACCCAGTTGTTGCAGCACTTCATCATACGATTTTATCTGTTGTATTTTTACCAAGTCGTATAACTCTTGCCGGCTATAATTAAAGTGTTCGCAAATAACATTGCGTACATATTTTCCCTGGGCTTTTAGCGTATGGTTTACCAGGTCTTTTATCATAGGTATACAGCCACCACAGCCGGTACCAGCTTTGGTGCATTTTTTTACTGCATCCACTGTTTCGGAGCCGTTTTGTACTGCCGTGCAAATAGCACCCTTGCTAATGTTTTCGCAACTGCAAATGGCGGCATCATCGGGCAGGCTAATGATGCCAGCCCCGGCATCCGCCTCTCCTCCCCGGGCACCCAGTATTAAATCTTCTGGATTAGGAGGCAGCACTACTTTGTTTTTGCAAGTTTGCAGCAGCATATTGTATTGCTCTGCCTCACCCACCAAAATACCGCCAAGCAGTTGTTTACCATCTGCGCTAATATTAATGCGTTTGTAAACACCCTTTACACTATCATTAAATGATATGGTTTTTGTTTCGCTGCTGTTTATAAAGGGGTCGCCAAAACTTGCTACGTCTACGCCAATCAGTTTTAATTTGGTGCTCATATCAAACCCGGTAAAAGAGCCCTGCTCTATTGCGCCAGTAATATTTTTTACCACCACATCGGCCATTTCGTATCCCGGGGCTACAAGGCCGTAAATCATTGCATTGTGCAGGGCGCACTCGCCTATCGCAAAAACGAACGGGTCGGATGTTTGTAACTGATCGTTTACAACAATACCACCCCTTGGCCCCACTTGCAGCCCGGCTGCTTTGGCCACTTCATCCCGGGGTTTTATACCCGCCGATATAACCAGCATATCTACATCAATATGGGTATCGTCTGAAAAAGTCATCCGATTTATGGCCGCTTGTCCATCAATAGAGGCAGTATTTTTAGCGGTTAGCACTTGTAAGCCCAATGCCTCCAGCTTATTTTTTAGTAATAAAGAGCCTGCTTCGTCAATTTGGCGTGGCATTAGCCTTGGGGCAAATTCTATTACTTTAATATCGGTAATGCCAAGGTCGAGCAAAGCTTTGGCCGCTTCCAGCCCAAGTAATCCGCCACCAATAACGGCCCCTGTTTTAGATTTTTTAGCCCAGGCGGTAATCATTTCCAGGTCTTCGATGGTGCGGTAAATAAAAACACCCTGTTTTTCAACACCGGGTATGGGGGGAACAAAGGCAGAAGAACCGGTAGCCAGTACCAGGTAATCGTATGACTGTGTAAGGCCTTTATGAGAATGTACCAGTTTGTTTTGGATATCTATCCTTTCAACAGGATCGCCAAGGTGAAGCTTGATGTGATTATCGGCATACCAAGTGGTAGGCGCCATAGCCAGTTCGTCTGCAGATTTGCCGGCAAAATATTCGCTCAGGTGCACCCTATCGTAAGCAGGCCTGAATTCTTCGCCAAATACGGTAATGTCAAATGATTGGTCAACATTTTTTGCTACTAGTTTTTCGCAAAATTTATACCCTACCATTCCGTTACCAATAACCACTATTTTCATTGTTTTTCTTTTTTAGATTAACAAATAGTGGCAAGCAGTCGTATTAAATTTTATTCTATATAATTAATATGGCTTAAAAACTAAAATTTACTAGAATAAAACCTGATTTGTATCATAAAACTAACGTAATTAATATAGATTTACAAAATAAAATTTTCAAATACTTTATATATTTTAAATAATAATATAAATATGATGCCTTTTTTATATTTGGTTGGTGCTGGCCCCGGAGACCCTGAACTGGTTACTTACAAAGCTGTAAAAGCTCTACAGCAGGCGAATGTTATTTTGTATGATGCACTGGCCAATAAAGCATTGCTGCAACATGCGGCAGCGGATGCTAAAATAATTTTTGTAGGAAAAAGATATGGTTGTCATGCCTTATCACAGCAAGAAATTAATGAGCTGATAGTACAAATGGCCTTTACCTCCGGCAGGGTGGTACGATTAAAAGGGGGCGATCCGTTTGTATTTGGGCGGGCACAGGAGGAGATAGAGGCTGCCAGGCAAGCAGGTATACCGGTAGAAGTGATTCCGGGTATTTCCAGCGCCTTGGCTGTACCCGCCAGCCAAATGATACCGCTTACCTGCAGAGGAATAAACGAAAGCTTTTGGGTTACTACCGGCACCACTAAAAACGGCCAAATATCTGCTGATATTAAACTGGCTGCACAGTCCAGCGCCACCGTAGTGATATTAATGGCTATGAGCAAGCTGCAGGCCATTATGGAAATTTTTGCCTCTTTAGGCAAACAACAAACTCCCGTAGCCATCATACAAGATGGTACTACCCCAAAGGAGAAATGCATTATTGGTACCGTAAGAGACATTTATTTCAAAGCGGTTTACCACCAGCTAACCAACCCCGCCATTATTATAGTGGGGGATGTGGTACGGCTTCATCCTTCATTTATTACCAAAACCGTTGCCCATTACAGCACCGGAAACATAACGGTGGGTAAACAATAGCTGTTACCAATAAAATATTTAATATTACTCCCTATGGGCAAAAAAGTAAAAAAAGGTTGCGATTTACAAAGTTGTGTACTATGCCAGCAATGCCTGCCTAGCTGGCTGCCGGCTGTAGAGGCTCATCGTGAATGCTTGCATTATAAAAAGGGGCAGCTTTTGTTTGAAGAAGGGGCTGCGGTAAAAGGCATGTTTTTTATAAATACTGGCCTTGTAAAAGTGCATAAAAAATGGGATGCAGATAAAGAGCTTATTTTGCGGATTGCCGGTAATGGCGATATTGTTGGCCACCGTGGCTTGGGTAACGATACCGTTTACCCGGTTAGCGGCACGGCGCTGGAAACAACAAATGTTTGTTTTATCCCGCTTTCTTTTTTTACAGATACACTAAAGGTTAATCACCAATTTTTGTATCAACTGATGATGTTTTTTGCTGCCGAATTAAAAGAAAGTGAAAAAAGAATGCGTAATCTGGCACATATGCCGGTTAAAGGCAGGATTGCCAATGCCATACTTACCCTTACACAAAAATTTGGCACCCAGGCTTCTGGCAAACTGGGCATAGTGCTAAGCCGGCAAGATTTTGCCGCTTATGTGGGCGCCACCTACGAAACCGTTTTTAGGGTAATGAACGAGATGATTGAGGAAGGTGTTATTCGGATGGATGGCAAAGCTATTTATATACTTTCGGTTGCCAAGCTCACTGCTTATAACCAAGCCTGATTATAAGCAATACAGCAAAAAAAAGCACCCACCAGTACGATGAATGCTTTTTTCAACTTGTAAAATCAACTATCTTTATTCGGCCTCTGCTACCACTTCTTTTACCTCTGGAATCATTCTTTTCATCATACCCTCAATACCCGATTTTAATGTAATCATGGAAGATGGGCAACCACTGCAGCTTCCTTGCAGCATCAGGTTAACCGTACCCTCGTTATAACTTTTAAACTGGATAGCGCCACCGTCCATTTCTACTGCCGGCTTTACATAGTTTTCCAGTAATTCTTTTATTCGTTTTACCACATCATCATCATCATCACTTACGGTGTTAGTGCTTTCTGTTTTCATTGTAGCTACCGCCTCTTCATTTATTACAGCTTTACCATCTTCGAGGTATTCTTTTAAAAACTGTTTAATGGTAGGTATTACATCCTGCCAGTCGTCGGTTTCGTTGGTTTTGGTAAGTGTAATAAAGTTGCTGGCAATAAATACCGATTTAATAAAAGGAAAAGTAAATAACTCCTGCGCCAGTGGGGATGGAGTGGCACTTGCCTCATCCGGAAAATCGATGCTTTTACCCGGGTACAATAGTTTATTGGCCACAAACTTCATTGTTTCGGGATTGGGCGTCATTTCGGTATATATACTGATGATAGGACTGCCTGTTTTAATCATAGTAGCTGTATTTATAAATTCTTTACAAAGTTAAACATATTACCTATTATGTTTGGTTTAGGCTATTTTTCAACTGCTATCTGGCCGTAATTATTTCTTATTTCGAAAGCTAGCCCGAGGGTTATATACCGCAATCGTTTACATTATAACTAGATAGTGGTTGTTTTTTGCCGCAAATTTGAGCGCTTTTATTACTAAGCGCTATAAGAGTATAACATTTAGTAGAAATAGTATAACCACGTAGTATTTTTTCTATATTTCGTCAAAATTTATTACCACTGGTATGCCGTAACTGGTTCTTTTCTATATTTTTGAGTTGGCTTAGGCTGTTATTTTATTTCAGCATGATTTAAGTTTTTTACACAAGTAAAATACATCCGAAGTTCACCTTTAGCATGATTAAAGCAGCACAACCTCGCTTTTCTTCACACGATTCTCAATTTTTTAAATCCGTACACCGGTTTCAATTTCTTTCTATAGCTACCAAGGAGGGCATTTGGGAGTATGATTTTATCCACCGAAATGCATTTTACAATGAGGGCATGATTGATCTTTTTGGCTATTCGTTAGAAGAAATGGCAGACAATGATAGCTGGTGGCGCAACAACCTGCATCCGCAGGATAAGGCCAGGGTTATATCGGAGGTGGATGAAATAATGGCCAGCACTAATTCTGTATGGTGGGGCAAATACCAGTTTAGGTGTAAAGATGGCAGCTATAAACTAATACTCGACCGGCTTTTTGTAGTAAGGGATAAAAAAGGTAAAACATTGCGTTTGATAGGTACCATGCAGGATTTTACCGAAATTGATGAATTGCAGCAAGAGCTGGATATGATTAGGCGGCAGCAGCATATACAAATGATGAAAGCCATTTTTCAGGCAGAGGAAAATGAGCGAAAAAATATTAGTGAGGAGCTTAATGAAAATATTAACCAGGTATTGGCTGCCATTAATATGCACCTTTCGCAAGCCAAAATGCATATTAATATAAAAGGGCTTACCTGGCTGCAAGAAGCACAGCACCTGCTGCTCGATTCAATATCGGGCATCCGTAACATTTCCAAAAGGCTTTCGCCCATTGTTTTAAAAGAGTTGGGTTTAAAAGTGGCTTTAACCGAGTTGGTGGGTGAGTTACAAAAAATTACACCTGTTAATATTGATGTGCTCTTAAATGACGAGCTGGAGAAAAAAATTAATGTTGATATCCAAACGGTTTTATATCGCATAGCACAATACCAGGTAGCTAATATTGCTAAGCACAGCGATGCCCGTAATGCATATATTAAAATTGAGCCCGCTGCAGATAAGGTAAAGTTGGTTGTATACGATGATGGTACCGGGGTAAACCAAAAGGCCTTACAATACGGAAAGGGATTTGCCAACATACAAGAAAAAACAGATGCCTTTGATGGTAGCTTTAGTGTAGAAAGTGCAGAGGGTAAAAGAGGATTTAAAATAGAAGTAATTATATAACCGATAATAATCGATAATAAAAAAGGAGGCCAAACAGTCTCCTTTTTTATTTTAATCTACTATCCGCAGCTTGGCATAATTAAGCATTATTTTTTTTTCGCCATTTAACTCAAACATTACTGTGGCAATAGGGTTATGGCTGGCCCCTTCCATTTTAATTACCTCGCCAAAGCCAAATTTTTGATGCTCTACTTTTTGGCCTGCCTGCAGGTTACTGGTATCGCTGGGTGTAAAATTGGCGGTAGGGGTATGCTCTTTTGTTTGTGGTTTGGCTGGCACCAGGTACGACGGCTTGCTTTTATCTTCTTTTTTATTATTAAACGGAGAGGAGGCTGCCCCGCTAAAACCACCGCCATGCAAGCGCTCAAATGCACTGCTGCCGCCCCAAGCATTACCACCCGAAGCCTGGTTGCGTATGCCGCCGCCTGCAAAACTCCGGTCGATAAATGCTGCCGGTATTTCGTCTAAAAAACGGCTGGGTTCGTTTTGTTGTAATTGGCCAAAACGATAGCGGGCATTGGCATAGGTTAACCACAGCTTTTTTTTGGCCCTGGTTACCGCTACATAAAAAAGGCGGCGCTCTTCCTCCAGCTCTTCCCGGGTGTTTATACTAAGCCCGCTGGGAAAAAGGGTTTCCTCCAGCCCGCCTACAAATACACAACTAAACTCTAATCCTTTGGCAGCATGTATCGTCATCAGTTTTACGCTATCTGCATCTTCCTTAGTATTATCAGCATCGGTATATAACGAAACCTGCTGCAAAAAGGCGCCCAGCCTTTTATCTCCTACTTCACCATCTTCTTCATTCATTGGTGTTTCGGTAAATTCTTTGATGGAGTTTAGCAACTCCTGTACGTTTTCGTAACGGGCTACCCCTTCTACCGTTTTGTCGTTAAAAAGCTCTTTTACCAGGCTGGTGCTTTTACCAACAATTACAGCAAGGTCGTAAGCATTCTTTTTTTCCAACTCACTTTGAAACATTTTTATCATGGTAACAAAATTACCAATGGCTTCCAGCGTGCCTGCTTTAAAGCCAAACAGGGCCGCACTATCCAACACCTGGTACAGCGTTAAATTATTTTGATTGGCCAACAGCAATGCTTTATCAAGGCTGGTTTTGCCAATACCACGTACCGGGTAATTGATAATTCTTTTTAGTGCTTCCTCATCGTTGGGGTTTACAATTACCCTCAGGTAGGCGATATAGTCTTTTATTTCTTTACGCTGATAAAAAGACAGGCCTCCGTAAATACGGTAAGCAATATTCATCCGGCGCAGGCTTTCTTCGTAACTGCGGCTTTGTGCATTGGTGCGGTACAAGATGGCAAAATCATGATTAAAAAAATGATTGCGTAGTTTTTGCTCCTGTATGGTGTCTGCTACAAACTTGCCCTCCTCATTATCGGTGGCTGTGCGTACTAATTTTAGTTTTTCGCCTTCTCCACTATCCGTCCACAAGGTTTTGGGCAATTGGTTTTTGTTATTGCCAATAATTTCGTTGGCTACATTTAGTATATTTTTTGTGCTGCGGTAATTTTGCTCCAGCTTTACCACTTTTACATCATCATAATCTTTTTCAAACTGTAAAATATTTTGGATGGTGGCACCCCTAAAACTATAAATGCTTTGGGCATCATCACCCACTACGCATATATTTTCATGCATTGCGCCCAGCAGTTTGATGATTTCGTACTGTGAGGTGTTGGTATCCTGGTACTCATCAATCATGATGTATTTAAACTTACGCTGGTATTTACTTAATGCATCCGGGTGAAACTTTAGCAACTCGTACATTTTAAACAGCAGGTCATCAAAATCCATTGCGCCATTTTTAAAACAACGCTTATTGTATGCATCGTAAATACGGCCAATGGCAGGCTTGTTGGCCCGGGCATCTTCTTGTTGTATGGCCCAGTCTTCTATATATTCCTTTGGGCTTATCAGGCTGTTTTTGGCAGATGAAATACGATTGTACACCGTATTGGGTTTGTAATGTTTATCATCCAGCTCCATTTCGTTTATCACAGCCTTTATTACACTTTTGGCATCATCTGTATCATATATTGTAAAGTTGCTGGGGTACCCAATTTTGCTGGCTTCGGCACGTAATATTCTTGCAAATACGCTGTGAAAAGTGCCTATATATAAATTACGGGCTTCATGATTACCCAATATTTTTTCTACCCTCTCTTTCATTTCTTTAGCCGCCTTATTGGTAAAGGTTAGTGCCAGTATATTAAAAGAGTCTATATGATGATGGCCCATCAGGTGGGCAATTCGGGTGGTAAGCACCTTGGTTTTACCACTGCCGGCACCTGCAATTATCATAATCGGACCATCTTTATGTGTTACCGCCTGTCGCTGCGGTTCATTCAATTCGTCTAAGTAGGCTAACATGCAGCGAAGGTACGAAAGCGGGCAATGAGGTGTAGGCGTGGGGAAAGATTTTGTGTGCCGGCCCAATAGTAAAATATTAAAAAGAGTACAGTATTTTGTAAAAATGAAATATTTGTACTTTTTAATGGGATGTTTGTTTTTTCACAAATCCAATGCTCAAATTAGTTTTAGCCGGCTATTGCAAAACGAGGTGGCAGAGCAATACCATTACCGCGGCAATTTTGCAGATGCCGTCCGCTGGAAAGATAAAGCGGGCAACCACATCATTATTTTATCTTACTCCGCAGTAGATGAAGATACGGGTGTATCCTCCCCCAATGAAGATACCGGCTACCAGCAATTTTTGTACGCCTGCGCTTACCGGGGCGATAGCTTGTTATGGCAACTGACTGATTACATTAAAAATTGCAGCTTTGACCTTTTGGTTGAATTTAGAAAAAACAGTTTGCAGGTTACCGACCTGGATAACAACGGCTTTGCCGAAAGCTGGATGATGTATAGTAAAACATGCGCAAGCGATGTAAGCCCAAGAGTGCTAAAGCTAATGCTGCATATTGGTAGCAGCAAATACGCCATCAGGGGTTTATCAAAAGTAAAAAGCGGATCAAAACAAACAACACAACGAAAACGCCTTGCCGATCCCTTGCTTGGTAAACTGGATAAACGCATCCAACAATTTGCTTACACCCTTTGGGACAAGTATGAGTGGGATACATTTGAATAAAGTACGCCATTACCACTGTAATAATTTCGGTATAATATTAGCTGCTTAAAAATTATCTTTAAGCAGGCCCATTAATCAATTAAAAATTGCAGGCTATGAGAACTTTTATACTGGGATGTTTTTTACAATTTAGTTGTTGGCTAGCTGCCACAGCCCAATCGCCAGAGCTTAGTTTTACCCCCGTTATACAAGGCCTTACACAACCCATACAGGTGGTACATGCCAACGATGGTAGCCAGCGTTTGTTTGTATTATTAAAAGGAGGCGGCATTTGGGTGTATGATAAAAACCATACTTTATTGGGCACTTTTTTAACAGTAGATGGCATTACCACCAATGGCGAACGGGGTTTATTAAGTATGGCATTTCATCCGGATTATATCAACAATGGATACTTTTTTGTTTTTTATACCAACAGTATTGGCGATTTACAACTTGCCCGGTATAAAGTAAGTGGCAATAATGCTAACCAGGCCAACCCCGCCTTAAAAGATACTGTAATTACTATTTCTCACCAGGCTTACGGTAATCACAATGGTGGTACCCTTATATTTGGTAAAGATGGATATTTATACCTCAGCACGGGTGATGGTGGCGGCGGTGGCGATGTTGCCAATAATGCCCAAAATACCAGCATATTACTTGGCAAAATGTTGCGCCTACAGGTGAGTGTTACAAGTGGTGCACCTTACTATTCTATACCTGCAGATAACCCCTTTGGCAACGAAGTATATGCCTACGGTTTACGCAACCCTTTTCGCTGGAGTTTTGACAAACTTACTGGCGATATGTGGATTGGGGATGTAGGGCAGGGTAATTGGGAAGAAATTAATTATCGCCCATTTGATTCGGTGAGGGGCAGCAATTTTGGCTGGCGCTGTTACGAAGGTAATGCCGGCTACAACCAAACTACAGGCTGTACCGGCACCGCAAGCGACTATGTGTTTCCTGTATTTGTGTATCCCAACCCACCGGGCAATGCAACAGCATCTGTAACCGGTGGCGCAGTATACCGGGGAGATACCTATATCAACCTTCGTGGCTATTATATTGCATGCGATTACTCTACCACTGCTGTTTTTAAAATAAAATACGATTCGTTAAATAAAATATGGGATACCAGCCGCCAGCAAATTAGCCCATCGGGATTTGTAAATTTTGGAGAAACAGAAGCCGGGGAATTAGTTGGCGTTAATATAAACAACGGCACCATTTACCATATCGGTTCTTCGGGCCCCATTCAATACAATTTTAATGGAAATGGCAATTGGAGCGATGCTGCCAACTGGAGCAATAATACTGTACCACCTGCCATTTTACCTGCAGGCACAGCAATTATGATAAATCCACCGCAAGAGGCTGTATGTATATTAGATGTGCCGGTAACCATACCAAATACCTGCCACTTTACTGTAAAAAATAACAAGCGATTACAAATAAACGGCAACCTTATAATACAATAAAACAAAAAGCAGGGCTGCCTTTTGTTTACTCCCCATTTATATACTTAATAAATAACAGGCAAGTGCATCACTTTTTCGTTAACTGCAGGCAATAGCAAATACCAGCATAAGCCCAGCAACAAACTCTTGTTATCTGCCGATACTGCCCGGTAGCTAGCCGGTTGGCTAAGGCAGGTTACTAAAGGTTTTAAACCACCATTGTCAAATATTGCAAGGCTACCGCCAGTATCTTGTTTAAAACAATATTTTTTTTGATTGATGATTACTTCGCCATCATAGCCATTTGCTTTGTTATTGGTAAGCTGGCCAATTTCTATACCATACTCGTTTTTAAAAATATACCTGCCAGATAGTGCGCCAGCGCTTTCAATAAAAAATAAGCGTTGCTGGTTTTTGCAAATTACCCTGGCCGATTGGCGTAGGGCATTAAATTTTACAGTTACCCTTGGCTGCCCGTCTTGCATCAATTGATATTCCTGTATCGCATGTCGTTGGTTATTTACCGATATCCATTTCATGGGCAAAAAGTATAGCTTCTTATGCACAGCAGCAAGCGTTGATTTGTTGGTAACAATAATTTAATACTTGTTACAACAGCCTGGCAACACAAATTACCCATTTAGGGTATTGTTAGTCTGCTCAAACTATTGTCAATTTGCATATTGTATTGAAAATAAAACCCGGTTTTCAACCCTTATATACTAGCAGCAAAAAGCCCGTTTTTTATTCCATTTACCCGGAAAAAATTTTAGTGTGCAATTTTTCTCATTTGCCAGCCCCCTCTACTATTGGAGGGGGATTTTTTAAAACTAAAATTTTTACTAAATTTTTTGCTAAATTAATTAGTGTTAATAAAAGAAAGCCCCTATCTTTGTTTCTCAGTTTATTTTTACTACGCAAAACAAGATACATCACCACAAAAATTAAAGACAATGAGCAATGCTGAAAAATTAAAGGCGCTAAAACTTACAATGGATAAAATTGATAAGGATTTTGGCAAAGGATCGGTAATGATAATGGGCGAAAAAACACAGGCAGAACAGGAAGTAATTTCAACAGGTTCGCTTGGGTTAGATGTAGCATTGGGCATTGGTGGTTTACCTAAAGGCCGTATTGTTGAAATTTATGGGCCAGAAAGTAGTGGTAAAACCACTATCGCTACCCATGTAATAGCAGAAGCACAAAAAAAGGGAGGCATGTGTGCCATTATAGATGCAGAACATGCTTTTGATAGCAGCTATGCACAAAAACTAGGGGTGGATATTGACAACCTGCTAATTTCTCAGCCAGATTATGGTGAGCAAGCGTTGGAAATTGCAGACAGGCTGATACTTTCCGGAGCGTTGGATGTAGTGGTAATTGACTCTGTAGCGGCATTGGTACCCAAAAGTGAATTAGAGGGCGAAATGGGCGACAGTAAAATGGGCTTGCAGGCCAGGTTAATGAGCCAGGCATTGCGTAAGTTAACCGCTACTATTTCTAAAACAAATTGCTGCTGCATTTTTATTAACCAGCTAAGAGAAAAAATAGGGGTAATGTTTGGCAATCCCGAAACTACCACCGGTGGTAATGCTTTAAAGTTTTATGCATCTGTTAGGCTGGATATACGCCGTATGGCACAAATAAAAGATGGCGACGAGGCCATAGGCAACAGGGTAAAGGTAAAAGTGGTAAAAAACAAAGTGGCACCGCCATTTCGCAATGCAGAGTTCGACATCATTTTTGGAGAAGGTATTTCTAAAACCGGAGAAATTATAGATATGGGGGTAGAGTTGGGTATTGTTCAAAAAAGTGGTAGCTGGTTTAGTTACGATGCCAATAAACTGGGCCAGGGTAGAGACGCAGTAAAACAATTACTGCTGGATAACCCCGAAATGTCTGCTGAAATTGAAGGAAAAATAAGGGCCAAAATTTCAGAAATGCAGGCCGGATAAGTTGTTTTTTATGGGTTAGTAAATATAAGGCCGTACTGCAAACAGTACGGCTCTTTTTATTAAAAACACTTCCAAAAAAAGGAATTTTCTATTTGTTAGAATAATGGGGTGTTAATTCATATTTAAAACGCATTTATACACATATTAGGCAATACCCTGTACATATAACCCTGTGCGGAACATTAATCTGTAATTTCGCCTTACAGTATTTTACCCTAAACCTTTATGGAACTATCAAATACAGCAAGGCTCACCGCATCAGGCGGCATACCCCACGTTGCATCAATTCAATTTTTAAACAGCAATTGTTTTATGATAAAGATTTTACGCAATACCCTGTTGTTTACCAGCGTTTTCATAAGCCTTACTTTTTCGCTAAAATCTACCGCACAAACCAGCACCAGTATAGAGCTAAAAAATGCCTCGCTTTTTGCCGGTATAGAAGTAGGTTCGAAGGGTGTAAAAATGAGTGTTATTGAAGTTAATACAAAACCAAAACAGGGACCAAGCTACCAGATTATTAAAGACACAGCCATCAATTCTGATTTTATATCTTTTTCCAACAGCTCATTTAATGCAACGGTAAGTGCTTTAAGTAATTTGTATACAAAAGCAATTCAGCAATATGAAATTCCCTCTGAAAGAATTTTTACAGCTATCAGCAGCGGAGTTACTGCACAAGCAGACAAAGAAAATAAAACAGCCTGGGTACAAAACCTGGCAGACTCCTTTAGGCTAAAAATTGCCGAACCCAACCGGCAGGTAAGCTTAATTGCAGTAGCCGAAGAAGCAAGGCTTAGCCACCTGGGTATTGTACCAGATAGCAGGAGGTACAGCACTTTTTTAATTGATATTGGCAGTGGCAACACCAAGGGTGGGTATTTTCCTTATGGCAACACACAAGATTTTAAGTTATTTCAGCTAAACTGGGGTACCAAAAGCACCCACAATGCTGCCGAAAAACAGTTAGAAGATGATAAAACCATCCAAAACTTTAGTAAACAATTAGCCCGTGTATTAAGTGGTGCAGCAGAAAAAGATGTAGTATATGCGGTTAACGCCAGTGGTGCTTATAACATGAGCGATTATGTGGCCATTAGTGGCGGCATTGCTTGGTCGGCGGCTACTTTATTATACCCCGAGTTACAAAGCAGTACCGTGGTACCGGTTACATATGAGGATGTGTACAAACTTTACAACACTATACTTAATAAATACAATAGCCTGCAAGATGCATCCTTGCTAAAAAGAGCCGATAATACAGATGCGGATAAAGCAAAAATGATAAAGGAAATAAAAAACGTTCACAACGTGTTTGATCAAAAAGCCTTGTTAGCTGGTACTGGCTTGTTACTAAAAATTATGCGGCAGTTTAAAGGTGTGTATGATGGAAAAGAATTTTATCTCGTTAAAAACGGCCAGGTAGGCTGGATATCTGCTTTTGTAACGCAACAAAAAAATCAGGCCTTGTTAAACAAATAGTAAATGAGAGAACCCAAATCGTATTTGCTCATTATCGTATCCGTATTTTTATTAATTGCTGCAGGGCTGCTTGTAAGCACTATTTATCTTTTCTTTCAATCAAACAAAAACGCCGCCGTGGTATATGTGCCGGCAAATAGCCCCGTAAATACCACCAGAGACTCTTTACAAAAAATTTATACTGCTACCGTATCTGAGCTTAACGATGCCTTTATACCAGTAGCTGCCAGCATGGTTAATACTGCTGATTCTATTAATCAAAGTGAGGCAAAAATAATTAACAGCTATCAACAGTTAAAAGATGATGTGGCAACGTTGCTAAACAATAAAAGCAATGCGGCCGATATGGAAATGGCTCAATTAAAAATTAGTGAGTTGCAACTATTGGTTACCATTTTAAAAAAACAAAATCAACAAATTGCAAAAGAAAAAGAAGAAATGTATGCGCTATTGAAAAACATGGGCGATAAAAAAATGGCGGAGCGGTTGCCTGTTAAAGAAGACAATGCAGGCAGGGAAGATAAAGCCATCAACATTACTTTACTGGAAGCAAGCATAGGTGCAGCTAGCAGCAGCGACCAATTACAAAAACCCACCAACAAAGCAGCAGAAACCGATCAATTAAAGGGTGCAATTGTTATTGAAAATCGGGGTAACACCAATGGCATTACAGAGGTTGTAATGGTTGTAACACAGCCCGACACTAAAATTTTACGACTAAGCGATTGGGAGTCGGGGCTATTTAATCGCAATGGCAAAAATCAATGGTTTACAAAAAAACTACGTTTTAATCCTGGCACCGGCACCCCTGAAAAAATAAGTTATACAATTAGTGCCGAAAAATATTTTGCCGGCAAATACACAATACAATTTTACCAAGGCGGCAGTTTACTGGGCGGCACCTCCATCTTATTATTATAAAACAACCTGCCCGTTAGTGCCGGGATGGCTACTATTAATAATACTATTACACAAATTATTGTACCAATAAAAAGTACTGTTGCTTCCACTTGCATTTTCAATCATTTCAATGGTTTGTTTATAGCTTAATACTGATGCACTGCAGATGATTGCGGCTGGGTAATGTACCTCCGTATCTGTAACACGTGTAATTTGTGTAAACTTATCAGCAAGCTGCAGGCTTACCTGTGGCAGCTCTTCTACTGTTATCATTGCAAGGGCGGCAGTCTGCCGAAAGGGTAGGGCAGTTTGTTTTTTATAGATATACTTACGTAAGTGTAGCCAATACAATTTTATCCAAATAAACAGCTGCAGCACACCCCTTAAAAAAAAGGCGGCAGTTGGCTGGTAGTATTTTTTTACAAACAGCTGCATAGCACCATAAAAATGCTTTACATAGCTGGCTGTGTGTTTTTGGGTACTCTCGCCCTTAAAGTGTACAATGGTTGTGCCGGCAAAATAGGTATTGCTATAGCCCGCTTTTTGTATGCGATAACTTAGGTCAATATCTTCGGCATACATAAAATAGGCCTCATCAAAGCCGCCCGTTTGGTCAAGTATATTTTTAGGCACCATCATAAACGCACCAGAAATTACCTCTACCGGATGAGTACAATTAGCCGGCAGGTGGCCGCTATAGTAACGGGCCAGTATAGCCGATTGGGGAAAAACGGTTGCAAGGCCGGTAAATTTAAAAACTGAAGCCCAAAATGATGGAAACCCCCTTTTGCTTTCGGGTAAAAAAACACCCCGGCCATCAAGCATTTTTACTCCAAGTGCTCCTGTGCCTGGGTTTTTATCAAACCAATCCAGGCAATGTTCAAGTGTATCTTCAGCCAGTATTGTATCGGGGTTTAAAAAAAGGATATGCTGCCCCCTGGCTTTAGCCAAGGCAAGATTATTAGCCCTGGCAAAACCAATGTTATCATCATTCCAGATAAATTTTACCGATGCAAAGCGTTGCATAAAGTAACTTCTGCTGTTATCGGTAGAGTTGTTATCTACCACCCACACTTCTGCAGTAAGGTGCCGGCAAGCCTTTAGCACACTGCAAAGGCAGTGCTCTAAAAAGTATTTTACATTGTAGTTAACAATGATGATGGAGAGTTGCAAGCCGGTAATTTTTTGTAAACGAAGTAATAATAAATAGGTGGCTACACCAAATATGCCCGGC
>JBDKJT010000096.1:0-5906 GCA_039796475.1 Bacteroidota bacterium
AAAAATATCTTACCAGCCAAATTATTCAATCCCCCTACAACCGCTTGCCCGATGCAGGCAGCCAGCAATATTTTTTAATGCTGCATAAAAAATACTTTTTATCACTTAGTTGGATGATTGCCGAATTAGGTACAATTAAAGACAGTGGACTGCACCTTATAGCCCTTAAAGAAGCATTGATACAGCAAACCGGTGCCAGTGATGCGGCAGCAGCCAAAAAAGCTAGCCAGCTAATAGGTAAAAAACAACCCTCACTGCAAATTTTACTGGATAAAGCCGAGGCCATCACTAAAATATATTTTGAAGAGCACAACCTGGAAAACCTGGTATCGGGGGTTAGAAAAGCTACTTAATAACAGCAAGCTAAATGCCGGCACCCCGCCCGGGCAAGCCTGCGCTGTTTATTCAACATATTTCAGTTAATTTGCCGCCTTAAATCTCCACCGATTCATGAAGCAAATTAATCTTAAAAGCCTGCTGCCACACGCCATTGCCATTGCCATCTTTTTGGTTATTACCGTTATCTTTTGCAAACCTGCCCTGCAAAGTGGGGTGGTACTACAGCAAAGTGACGTTACCGCTGTAATGAGCATGAAGCACCAAAGTGAGCAATACCGTGAAAAACATGGTGTTTACCCATTATGGATTACCAGCATGTTTAGCGGTATGCCTGCCTATAATATCATATTTGAGGGGCCCGATAGTCCGCTATCGTTTATCAACAGCGCTTTTCAGTTGTGGTTACCCAAGCCACTTAATTTTTTCTTTTTAAGCTGTATTTGCTTTTATATATTTTGTTTGTGCATCCGCATACGACCCTACCTCGCCATTTTTGCCAGCCTTGGTTTTGCATTTGCCACTTACAATCCTATTTTGGTAGTGGCAGGGCACGATACTAAATTATTAGCCATGGCCTATGCACCTGCATTAATAGGCAGCATTATTTTATTATACGAAAAAAAGTACTTGCCCGGTGCTGTATTTACCGCCCTGTTTGCTTCGCTGCACTTATACCAAAACCACCAGCAAATAAGCTACTATGTGTTTTTAATTATTGCCGTAATGACGCTTTTTTACCTGGTACGCTGGGTAAAAAATAAGCAACTGGCACATGCAGCTACGGTAATACCATTGGGTATTGCAGGTGGGGCTTTAGCCGTGATGATTAATGCCATCTTACTTTTTCCTGTTTACGATTTTGCCAAATACTCTAAGCGTGGCGGGCAGCTGGTAATGGATACTAAGGCGGCCGCTAGTACAGAAAAAGTAAGTAATAATAAAACCACGGGTCTTTCACGGGAGTATGCTTTTCAATGGAGCAACGATAAAAGTGAAGCACTCAGTATTGTTTTTCCGGGTATAGCAGGGTATGGCAGTTATTTTTCGCAGCGGGATGGTGAGTATAATATTTTTCCAAAGCTGGATGAGCAATCAAATGTAGCTACCTACCTGTCGGAAAAACTAAATATGCCCGAAGACCAAACAGGGCAGTATGCCGCCAATTTATCCAGCAGGATATACTGGGGAGGCAAACCTTTTACCACAGGCCCTGCCTACTCAGGCATGGTAATTTGCCTGCTATTTATACTAGGTATGTTTGTGCTGGATGGCAAACACAAGTGGTGGATATTTACCGCAGCTATGCTGGGCATTGTGCTGTCGTTGGGTAAATACCTGCCGGGCATCAATAATTTTTTATTTGACTACCTGCCCTTTTACAACAAATTGCGTACGCCAGAAATGGCATTAATAATACCTCAAATACTGTTTCCGATGCTGGCGGTAATGGGTATCGATCAATTGATAGACAGCACTAAGGAAGAGGCAATAAAAAAATTAAAACTGGGCGCAATAGCCACCGCTGTATTGTTTGCAATAGCCGGCGGCCTGTATGTTAGTTTTGATTACAGTAAAGAAAATAAGCAACGTACTGCTGCCATTACCACCGCTTTTGGCGTGCAAGACAGCACCCTTAACAGCAGGCTGCAGCAAATAAGCCAGCAGTATGAGCCACAGATGGACAACCAGATATTTGAGCAATTACTGTTTCAAAGCAAGGGCGATGCCAGCGTTGCCAAAGGCGTAATCAACGCATTAAAAAAAGACAGGCAAGCATTTTTTGGTAAAGACATTTTGAGGGGCTTAATATTTGCATTGCTTACACTGGCGGTAGTAGCCTTATTTGTTTACAAAAAAATAAACAGCACCCTGCTGCTAGTAGCCTTACCCCTGTTGGTTGTGCTTGACCTGGTGCCATTTGGCATGCATTACCTAAACGATAAAAGTTTTGAAACTGAAGAAGCATATAAGGCCAACGAATTTTCTCCATCCGAAGCTGACCAGTTGGTAATGAAAGATACTACTCCCAATTTTAGGGTATTTAATATGAGTGCCGGCGATCCGTTTCAGGATGCCCGCCCATCCTATTTTCATAAATCAATCGGCGGGTATCACCCGGCCAAAATTGGTATTTATGATGACCTTGCTACTTACCAGCTTAGCGGCCAACCCAACACCGCTGTACTAAATATGCTTAACACCCGCTACATCATTCAAAAGAGTGAAGATGGTAAAGATCTTGTGATGCCCAATACCATGGCGCTGGGCAACTGCTGGTTTGTAAAAGCTATCAAATATGTAAAAGGGCCGGTAGAAGAAATGAAAGCGCTGGATAATTTTAACCCTGCAGATACCGCCGTGGCCGACGAATCATTTAAAACCATTATTGGCAATTTTACTGCAGCAGATAGTACCAGCAGTATACAGCAAACCGCCTTTGATAATATGGCCATTAAATACGAGAGTAACAGTGCCACAGCCAACCTCGCCGTATTCAGCGAAATATTTTATAAAGACTGGAATGCGTATGTAGATGGCAAGCAGGTGCAGGTAGCAAAAGTTAACTATGTACTTAGGGCGCTTACTATACCGGCAGGCAAACACAACATCGAGTTTAAATTTGAGCCAAAAGTATTTAACACCAGTTACACTATTTCTAAATACAGCGGCTGGGCAATGCTGCTGATATTGCTAGCCTACCTGGTTTATGCGTTTAAGAAAAAAGACGACAAAGCCTGATGCATGAATAACGCCGTTTTTTTAAATGCAAGTGACGAGTTGGGTAAACACATTAACCAAAAAGCCAACGAGTTATTTGCAGCTTTACATCAACTTAATGCCCACTCTTTTGAGCAGGCAGATGAGTATACCAATTATTTTTTGCAGCATCATTTGGGCAACCGATTATTTTTTTCGATACAAAACAGCGCACATATTATTTACCAATCGGTGTTGCTAACGGGCCAGCCAATTAGCCAATTAAATGCCATTGATTATGGGGCCGGCCTTGGCACATTATTTATGCTGGGTGGCATGCTGGGTTTTAAGCGGTTTGATTACAACGATCATTTGCCCCAATGGCATGTAACGGCAAAAAATATTTGCAAAAAAATCGGCATCAACATCCAGGCTTATATACCCGGCGATATCAATGCAGTGGCTGATTTTGCAGCACAACAAAATTTCAGGTACAATATGATACTATCCAGGAATGTGATTGAGCATATATACAGCCTGCCTGAATTTTATACTGTGTTGCAGCATCACAATCCTCAGGCAGTCGTATACAGCACCACTACTGCTAATTATCATAACCCTGCCATGCGCTGGTACCATAGGTACATTCATAAAAAAGTAGAAAAAATTTACCTGCAGCAGCGTATCAATCAAATACAAAAAATGCTGCCGGCCTTACCAGCTCAGCAGGTATTGCCAATAGCAAAACTTACAAGGGGCAAAGGCCAGCAGGATTTTTTAACTGCTGTACAAGCAGCAGCTGCAGGCATACCAATTACTTTACCAGCAGGCCTGGCAACCAACACCTGCGATTATGAGTATGGCGTATGGTGTGAGCACCTGCTAACACAGCAACAGTACCGTAGCATTATTAGCAGTGCAGGTTTTAAGATGCAGTACACCGCAGGCTACTGGGATACACATTACAGCAATCCATTGTTTAATATTGCAGCCTCATTTTTTAATACATGCATTGGTATCCTTGGTAAAAAAAAGGGCGTGTTATTATCACCATTTGTTAATGTAATTGCGTTACCACAATAATGTTAGTATCCATCATCATCATCAACTACAAATCTGCCAGCCTGGTAGCAAACTGTATACAAAGTATTGTACAGCAAACCACCGCTGGCACTTACGAAATTATAGTAGTAGACAATGATTCTAAAGATGGTGCAGCAGCTGTTATTTGTAACCAATTTCCGCAGGTACGCTGGGTACAACTCCAATACAATGCAGGTTTTGCAAGGGCCAACAATGCAGGGATGAAAGTTGCCCGTGGCGATTACTACCTTATTTTAAATGCCGATACCATTATACTGGATAAGGCCATAGATACCAGCCTTGGTTTGCTTGCCAATTATAAGGATGCCGCCGGCTGTGGGGTACAATTATTAAATACAGATGGCAGTACACAAATAAGTGGTGCCCATTTTGTAAAAGGCGGGTTAAATACTTTGTTGCCATTACCCTACCTCGGCAGATTAATTCGCTACCTGGGCTATAAATTTAAAAGCACCATACCCAGCGTGCAAGATGTAACTAAAGATGTAGAAGTAGATTGGGTAGTGGGCGCTTACATGCTGGTAAATGCACAAGTGGTAAAAAAAAGCGGCCTGTTTGATGAAGATTTTTTTATGTATGCCGAGGAAATAGAATGGTGTGCCCGCCTGCGCAAGCATGGCAAACTGGTACTATTTGCCGCACCTAAAATAACCCATATTGGTGGTGGTACCAGCGGCGATTATTACAATACTACCGAAGCAGAAAACGGCAAAAACTTATGGAACCGAAAAGGCCGGCAAATAATTGTTTCTAACATGCTACGCATTCGTAAACAATTTGGCGCAGGCTGGTACTTGCTTATAATGGCTATTTATGTAGCAGAGGTACCCATCTTTGCTTTTTGCCTGTTAGCCGACTTATTGCTTAATGGTAAGCAGGCAAAGTTTACCTGGAAAAACGTACAAGACTATACCCAAAACATTGGCGTGCTGCTACAGTACTTTTTTAAGATATTACAAAACAAACCCTACTTTTATAAAGTAGCCTGACATTATGGAGTTATCAATCGTTATCATAAATTACAATACTTTTCAGCTCACCTGTAACTGCATTGCTTCTATTAAAGAAAAATTGCTGGAGGTGCAGTACGAAATTATTTTGGTAGATAACGCCTCAGTTGAATGTGATGCAGACTTATTTAAACAAAAATTTCCTTTCATAAAACTTATCAAAAGCCCTGTAAACACTGGGTTTACAGGCGGCAACAACCTGGGTGTACGGGCTGCCGCCGGCCAATACCTATTGTTGCTTAACAGCGATACGGAGCTTATAAACAATGCACCAAAAATTTGCCTCGATTATATCAGGGCAAACCAAACAGTAGGTATGGTTACTTGCCAGTTGTTGTACCCCGATGGTCGCATACAACAAAACTGTCGTCGGTTTAGAACCATTAGCTGGGAGCTGCTGGAGGTTATTCCCTTGTATAAGCTGCTGCCCAAACAAAAAAGCGAAAACCTGATGCTGCATCATTACTTCGATCACCAGCGATTTGCAGATGTAGATTGGGTGTGGGGTGCATACATGCTTTTTCCTAAATCCATCATACAGCAATTACCACAACAAAAACTATCCGACGATTTTTTTATGTATTGCGAAGACACTTTATGGTGTTGGGATTTTAAACAACTTGGTTACAACATTCATTTTTTGCCACAGGCCAAAGTAATGCACATACACAAGGGTAGCGTAAGTAAAGACAAATGGATAAAAATACGCACCACTTCTATAAAAAACCACGGGCAGTTTATGAAGAAATTCTATCC
>JBDKJT010000097.1:0-6822 GCA_039796475.1 Bacteroidota bacterium
AAGATGGAGAGATAGACCTGGCCTTGTTAACCGACGGCCTGCGGGCAGAAAGAGAGCAAGGTATTACCATTGATGTGGCTTATAAATATTTTAGTACCCCCAAACGCAAGTTTATTATTGCTGATGCACCCGGGCATATACAATATACCCGTAATATGGTTACCGGTGCCTCCAATGCCGATTTGGCCATCATTTTGGTGGATGCCCGTAATGGAGTGGTAGAGCAAACACGCCGTCACTCTATCATCGCATCCCTGTTAAATATACCACATGTAGTGGTGGCCATTAATAAAATGGACCTCGTAAATAATTCGCAGGATGTATACAATGATATTGTAATTGATTATGCAGCGGTGGCCGAAAAACTGGGTTTAAAAGATATAACTTACATCCCCATTAGTGCCATCAACGGCGATAACATCGTAGAAAAGTCAGCTAGCTTTCCATGGTACGAAGGCGAATCGCTGTTGCATATTTTAGAAAATGTTGAAGTGTCAAGCGATGTTAATCTTACCGATGCCCGTTTTCCTGTACAGTATGTAATACGGCCACAAACAGACGAACTGCACGACTACAGGGGCTATGCCGGTAAAATTATTAGCGGAGTGTATAAAAAAGGCGATGCCATTACGGTTTTGCCATCTGGGCTAAGCAGTACAGTTAGCAAGATAGAGTTGGCCGGTAATGAAGTAGAGCAGGCATTTGCACCCCAAAGTGTAGTGCTGCACCTGCAAGATGATATTGATATCAGCCGGGGGGATGTGCTGGTGCAAAGCACTAACCAGCCACAGGTAACCAATGAGCTGCAAGTATTGCTTTGCTGGATGGGCAATAAGCCCTTAACCGAAGGCAGCAAATATTTATTACAAATTAATAGCAGGGTAGTAAAAGCAGCGGTAAAAAATATCGAGTATAAGCTGGATGTAAACTCATTAGAAAAGTTACCAGCACCCGGGCAGGCCTTGTTAAATGATGTAATTAAAGCAACCATCAAAACAGCCTCGCCCATACCATACGATGCCTACAAAAATTTACGGGTAAATGGCGGCGCTATTTTAATTGACGAAACAAGCAATGTTACTGTAGGCGCCTGTATGATTGAATAACAACCGGCTTGCAATAATTGCCAACAGCATTAATAATATTTATACATGAGTGCATCATTTATACATACACTTTTTACACAACATCAAAAGTCTAATAAAACTTTTCCGGATAAGCAGTTGGCTGCCGAATTTATCGATGGCTTTTTTGAGTTTTTATTTATACCAGATGGCCAAAAAAAATTATCAGAGTTTGAGTTGTCTAAAGAGTTTGAATCGTACAAAAGCCATTTATCAACTTTAATTTATGATGTTATTGCCGATGGCGAAAAAACGCAACTGATCAGTAATAATTTTTTTAATGAGGTGCCCGCTATTTATGATGCGTTGCTTAAAGATGCCGCTGCTATCATTCAGTTTGATCCTGCAGCAGAATCGGTAGAAGAAGTATTGGTAGCATACCCCGGTTTTTATGCCACCGCCGTTTACCGTTTTTCTCACCAGCTATGGGAGCAGGGCGTAAAAATTTTGCCCCGTGTATTTGCCGAGTATGCACATGGCAAAACGGGTATTGATATACACCCCGGCGCCAGCATTGGCGAATCGTTTTTTATTGATCACGGCACCGGTATTGTAATTGGCGAAACCACTGTAATAGGTAATAGCGTAAAAATTTACCAGGGCGTAACATTAGGCGCACTAAGCGTAAATAAAAGCGAATCCAAATCAAAACGCCATCCAACCATTGAAGACAATGTGGTAATTTATTCCGGTGCCACTATTTTGGGTGGTGATACTGTTATAGGGCAGGATAGCGTAATTGGTGGTAATGTATGGTTAACTACCAGTGTGTTGCCACGCTCTATCGTATATCATAAAAGTGAGTCAACCATTAAAGACATTAACAAACCCTTACCCGATGTATTAAATTTTGTAATCTGATACCGGTGTAAACTAAATACAGCAAAAATCAACTTTTTAATACACATCTAAATTGTAAACTTTAAACCTGATTGCATGAAAGCAAATAACATCCTGGCTACTATCGGTAATACACCCCATGTACGTATTAACCGTTTGTATGGCGATAAGCATGAAGTATGGATTAAACTGGAGCGTACCAACCCTGGCGCCAGTATTAAAGACCGTATTGCTTTATCGATGATTGAAGATGCTGAGCAAAAAGGAATATTAAATAAAGACAGTGTTATTATTGAACCCACATCGGGCAATACGGGTATTGGTTTGGCATTGGTAGCCGCCGTAAAAGGGTATAAAATTATTTTGGTGATGCCCGAAAGCATGAGCATAGAGCGTCGCAGGCTGATGGCTATTTACGGAGCCGAATTTGTGCTTACCCCCAGGGAAAAAGGCATGAAGGGTGCCATAGAAAAAGCCACCGAACTGGCAGCGTCCACACCCGGTGGATGGATGCCGCAGCAGTTTGATAATCCTGCTAACACCGATGTGCACCGTAAAACCAGTGCACAAGAAATACTGGCCGATTTTCCTGATGGCTTAGATTACCTGGTAACCGGCGTGGGCACAGGTGGCCACATTACAGGGGTAGCCGAAGTGTTGAAACAGCATTTTCCAAACATTAAAGTGTTTGCAGTAGAGCCCGAGTTATCACCCGTATTAAGCGGTGGTGCCCCATCGCCACATCCTATACAAGGCATTGGCGCAGGCTTTGTGCCGGGTATTTTAAATAAAGAAATTTTAGATGGAGTTATCACCGTAAGTAAAGATGACGCCTTTGCTTATGCACAGCGTATTGCTAAAGAAGAAGGGATACTGGTAGGTATTTCTACCGGGGCCTCACTGGCAGCTGTAGCTAAAAAATTGGCAGAAATACCAGCAGGCTCTAAAGTACTTACATACAATTACGATACCGGTGAAAGGTATTTATCTATCGAAGGATTATTTTAATTCGTAAATCGTATCAAGGCAGGTACATTGTTACCAGCCTTTGGTATGGCTGTTTATTCTACTTAAAAAGTAGACTTAAATATAGGCCCGCTAAAGCCAGCTCAACTTTAAATATGTTAAACGCATCTACACAAAAAGGTAAAGTAATTATTGCAGGCGCCGGCTGCGGCGACCCCGAACTGGTTACTTTAAAAACCGTACGCTGGTTGCAGCAGGCAGATGTAGTGCTTACCGATCGGCTGGTTAGTAAAACCATACTGGATAACCATGTAAAAAAGTCAACCGAAATTATTTATGTGGGTAAGCAATGCCGCAGGGGATTCAGCACACCACAGCAAACCATTAATGAGCTGTTGGTAGAATTGGCCCTGCAGGGTAAACTAGTTGTAAGGCTTAAGGGTGGCGACGTATCCATTTTTTCAAATGTGCTGGATGAGCTGGAAGCATTACAGGCCCATCAAATTCCGTATGAGATTGTGCCCGGTGTTTCGGCGGCCTTAGGCGCTGCGGCTTATACCGGCATACCATTAACCGCAAGGGGTTACTCAACCGCTGTAAGGCTGCTTACCTTTTATAAAAGCGATGTGGTAACAGACGCTTACTGGAATGAGCTGGCCCAAACAGAGGATACCTTGGTATTCTATATGTCTGGCGAAACATTAGACGGAGTAGTGCAAAATTTATTAAAACACCAAATTGCCGCCGACCGTTACATGGCAGTAATTGAGCAGGCTACCACCCCTATGCAGCAGGTGCACAGCTGTGCGTTAACCGCATATGCCTCCACGCTTCAGGGTAAAAAACTGGCTTCGCCAACGCTGGTAATGATTGGTAAAGTAGTAGCGCTTTACCAGCAATTTAAATGGATGCATACGCCTGCACAACCTGGCGAATATTTTAAACCTGCGGCAGATGTACAGTATGAAGAATTGCTAAAGGAATCTTTTAAAAACACAGAACAAACCATCAATACTACAAAGGATAATAACAATGCATAGCCGTTGGTTACCCTTGTTGAAATATATAAACAATGCTGAACGAATCTAAACTAAAAACATTACTGGACCTTGTAGCCGCCTCTTCAAAAGATGAGCTGGTATGGATGAGTGGCTACCTGCAAGGGGTGGCACTGGGCAATACTACAATGCCGGCAGTAGCCCCGGCTGCGGCTGTTACTTCGGCTCCGGCGATAAGTAAAATCACTATTTTGTATGGCACCGAAACCGGCAATTCCAAAAAACTGGCTACCGATTTTGCATTAAAGGCAAAACAAAATAAAATAAATGCCAAAGTGGTAGGGATGGATCAGTATCGCCTTACCGATCTTTCAAAAGAAGAATACTTACTGGCTGTGGTAAGCACTCACGGTGATGGCGAGCCGCCAATAGCAGCTAAAAACTTTTACGATCATATCCACAACAATGGCTTTAAACTTGAAAAATTAAAGTATGCTGTGCTGGCATTGGGCGATACCTCTTACCCATTGTTTTGCAAAACCGGCGAAGATGTGGATGTGCAGTTAAATAAGCTGGGTGGCAAACGGATTGCCCCATTGCAAAAATGTGATGTGGATTATGATGATGATGCAAGCAACTGGTTTAGCGGCGTATTAAAAAATTTAACAGTGCCTGCTGCTGCACCAATGCCTGTGGCCGCACCAGTAGCAGCACCTGCTAAAAAAACCGGTAAGCAAATTTATTCCGGCACCGTACTGCATCATGTAAATTTAAACGACCGAGGATCTAACAAAGAAACCTGGCATATTGAAATTGGGGCCGACGGGCTTGAATATCAATGCGGCGATTCCATTGGAATAGTGCCAGAAAACGATTCGCAATTGGTTACAGATATTATTGCCATTACTAAAGTGGATGGCAATAAATCGCTGGAGTATAAAAAAGAAAAAGCCATTATTTACGAACTGCTCAAACGCAAAATAAACATCATCCATTTAACCGAAAGGCTGGTGCAGCAGTACGCAACTATTACCGGCCATACCATACCTGCCGGCCGGGCAGATTTGGCAGACCTGGTAAAACAATACCCGGTGAAAAACCCGGCCCAGTTTGAAGAGATTTTGATAGGCCTTAATGCCATGGCGCCACGTTTGTATACCATTGCATCTTCGCCAGCGGCGCATGAGGGCGAGGTGCATATTGTAGTAGCAAAGGATGTGTATTACAAAACCGATGAAAAAAGATTTGGCCTTTGCTCCGACTATTTAAGCCAGTTTAAAACAGGTAAAAAACAAACATTTTTTGTACAACCCAATAAACGCTTCAGGCTGCCGGCTGCTGATAAAGATATCATAATGGTAGGGCCGGGTACCGGCATAGCGGCTTTCCGCTCTTTCCTTGCTGAAAGAGATGCTACAGGTGCAGGTGGCAAAAACTGGTTGTTTTTTGGTGAACAAAAATTTACCACCGACTTTTTGTACCAAACCGAAATACAAAACTGGTACGAAACAGGGGTGCTTAGTAAAATAAGCCTCGCTTTTTCACGTGACCAGCAGCAGAAAGTATATGTACAACATCGTATGCTGGAGCATGCGGCCGAACTGTACAGCTGGCTGCAGGGTGGGGCATCGTTTTTTATATGTGGTAAAAAAGATCCTATGAGCCATGATGTAGAAAATGCCTTATTACAGATAATACAACAACAAGGCAACAAAACAGCTGAAGAGGCCAAGCATTACCTGGAGCAGCTGGAAGAGCAGGGCCGGTACGAAAAAGATGTATATTAAACCCTGCTGAATTTACTGCTGGGCTATTCGCCAACGGTAGCAGGGTAAAAGCTGAGCATAGCAATACAGTACAAGAGTGCGACGCCAATAATGCTGATAGATGATTACTGGCTGGGTACAAAAAACAAAACATACCATGTCTGATCAAAATAAAAAAGCCGCAACACTTTCGGCAGTAGAAAGAATAAAAACTGCCAGCGATGGATTGCGTGGAAGTATTAAAGAGAGTTTACAAGATGAAATAACCGGGGCCATCAGGGAAGATGACCAGGCGGTGATAAAATTTCATGGCATGTACATGCAGGATGATAGAGACCGCAGGGATGAGCGGGCGGCCAAAAAATTAGAACGCCTGTATAGTTATATGATTAGGCTACGCCTGCCCGGTGGCTTACTGTCTGCCCAAAACTGGATTGACCTGAACGAAGTGGCCAACGAGCACTCAACCGGTGTAATAAAAATTACCACCCGCCAAACAGTACAGTTACATGGTATTTTAAAAAGCCATGTAAAGCCAACCATACAGGCTTTTAATGCTGCCAAGCTAGATTCGATAGCTACCTGTGGTGATATCAACCGCAATGTTACCTGTGCATCTCACCCCAAGCAATCGGCTATACACGCCGAGATATTTGGCTATGCTGATAAAATTAGCCAGCTGCTGATGCCTAAAACAAAAGCGTATTACGAAATATGGCTGGGCGAAGAAAAAATAGTTGACAAAAAGGAAGAAGAAGATCCACTGTACCAGGATAGGTACCTGCCCCGTAAATTTAAAATTGGTATTGCCATACCACCCAATAACGACAGCGATGTACTCACCAACGATATTGGCCTGATAGCCATTATTAAAAACAACCAGCTACTGGGCTTTAATGTAGCAGTGGGTGGTGGCTTATCTACTACGCATGGCAATGCCGAAACTTATGCAAGGCTGGCAACCGTTATTGGCTTTGCCAGTACGGCAGATGTTTTAAAAGTAGTATACGAAGTGGTAACTACCCAACGTGATTTTGGTAACAGAAGCGATCGCAAACTGGCCCGTTTAAAATACACCGTAGACCGCATGGGCGTGGATAATTTTAAAGCCGAAGTAGAAAAACGCTG
>JBDKJT010000098.1:0-21623 GCA_039796475.1 Bacteroidota bacterium
AAAAAATCTACTTTAAATCCTTTTATACCCATGGCCGCATATTTTGCACACAGCGCTTCGGTATCCCGGGTTATGGCATACCAGGTACTCCATAAAATGATGCCTACATTTTTCTGTTTGGCATAGGCCACTAACTGCTGCAGGTTTATTACAGGCTTAATGATGTTTAAGTTCCAATCGTCACTCCAGCCTTCGTCGAGTATTACATACTCGAGGTGATTGGCTGCCGCAAAGTCAATATAATACTGATAGGTTTGGGTATTGATGCCGGCCTTAAAATCTACGTTACTAATATTCCAATCATTCCACCAATCCCAGGCCACTTTACCCGGTTTTATCCAGCTTAGCTCCTTTTGCACGGGTGGGGCAGAAAGCCTTTGCACCATATCGTTATTCAATAATGTTTTATCCTGCTCACTTATAACAATGGCACGCCATGGCAATTGTGTAGTGCCATTAACAGCAGCAATATAATCTGCCCTGCTGCTTACCATATAATTGATGTTGTTGTAACCGCCGAGTTTTTCGGTAAGTGGATAGCCGGCAAATGCAGCTGTTAACCCCGGCGTATGGCCATTACCAGCTTTTACAAACATACCGGGATAGTTTTGTACATCTGCCTCCAGCAGCACTGCTTTTATATTGTTATCCAACTTTACCAGCAGGGGCAGGTAACCGAGGGTATCTTTATTAAAGGCGGTGATATTGGTGTCGGTATAAAACTCCTCAAAGGAGCAGCTGTACCGCTCGCCACCTCTTAAGTCGCTTACATGGGGTATATATGCCCGATAGTCTTTGTCAAAATTATATTCGGCCAGTTCGTTTGCTATTGTAAAATTAGTTTTTCGGCTGGTAACAAACCGGTAAGCCACTCCATCGTTATATGCCCTGAAAACAATACCATAGTCGCCTTTAAATTGAAGCGTAAGCTGGTTGTACAGGTTGCTGATGGTTTGTTTTTTGTACGCCACAGCCTGTATGGTTTCGTTAACCGATAATGTAGTAGCTTTTTTTACTTGTGCCTGCTTACCCAACAACTCGCCACTAGAGAGCTGCAGCCCAATAGCGGATGGGGCAAGGATGGTTTGTTGCTGTTGTTGTACCTGCCATTGCAAAATTGGGCCAGCCGTAACAGTGAGTTGTAATTTTTTATCAGGCGATGCTAATGTATATACAGCGGGCTGTTGTGCTTTTAAAGCAAGTGCGGCCAGCAGCGTGGCAAATAGCAGGTAATATTTTTGCATATCAGGTATACTGTTTAAGAATGTGCTGTTTATTTAAATGCGCCTTTTTTAAGTAATGCTACCGCATGGTTGGCCGCCCTTGCAGTAAGGGCCATATAGGTAAGTGATGGGTTTTGGGTAGAAGTAGACGTCATACAAGCGCCATCAGTAATAAACACGTTGGGGCAGGCATGCAGCTGGTTCCAGCCGTTTAATAAAGATGTTTTAGCATCCTTACCCATACGTACACCACCCATTTCGTGTATATCCAACCCGGGGGCCTGTTTACTGTCGGTAGCGTTAATATTAACAAAGCCTGCCTTGGTAAACATTTCGGTGGCTTGCTCTTTAAAATCATTAATCATCTTTTCATCATTATCATCGTAATCCACCGAAATTTTTAATAAGGGCATACCCCATTCATCTTTTTTATTGGCATCCAGCGCTACATAGTTGGTTAGCTTGGGGATGGTTTCGCCCATGCACTGCGATCCTACAAACCAAGGCCCCAACTGGCTGCTGTTCATCAAATTATTTTTTAGCGTTTCGCCAAATCCATCGGAGGATGTGGCGGGGTAGCGGCCTGCATTTACCGTCATGGCATAACCCCGTAAAAAATCGGTTTCTTGCTTTCGCAGGTTTCTAAACCTGGGGATATAAGCGCCGGTTGCCCTGCTTTGCTCCGTGGTATAATCCAGCATGCCCTCGTACTGTGCCGTTATACGGGCCCGATAGTTGTGAAAAGCAATATACTTACCCAGCAAGCCATTATCGTTACCCAGCCCGGCCGCAAACCTGTTTGACACTGAGTTTAACAATATTAAATTGGTGTTGATTGCCCCTGCATTTACAAAAATTACCGGTGCAAAATACTCCGTTGCCTTTTTAGTAATTGCATCAATTACCCTTACGCCTGTTGCTTTACCCTTGGCATCATCGTATATAATAGAGTGCACCACACTATTGCTGCGAAGGGTTAAATTACCGGTTTTATTAGCCCAGGGTATGGTAGTGGAGTTGGCGCTAAAATAGCCACCAAAGGGGCATCCACGCTGGCATAAATTCCTGGCCTGGCATTGGGTACGGCCCTGGTCGATATGTATTTGTTGTGGCTCGGTAAGGTGTGCACAACGGGCATAAATAACATGGCGATCGGTATAGCTTTTGGCAACGGTATCTTTAAAATGATTTTCAACACAGGTAAGCTCCCAGGCAGGCAAAAACTCACCATCTGGCAACTCGGCCAATCCATCTTTATTGCCACTAATACCGGCAAACTTTTCTACATAGCTGTACCAGGGCGCAATATCCTTGTAACGTATGGGCCAATCTACCGCAAAACCATCCCTTGCCGGGCCCTCAAAATCAAAATCACTCCACCGCTGTGTTTGCCGGGCCCACATTAAACTTTTACCCCCGGTTTGATAACCCCTTATCCAATCAAACGGCTTATCCTGTATGTATGGATGCTCTGTATCTTTTACAAAAAAATGCATGGCATCTTCTTTAAATGCATAGCACCTGGTAATAACAGGATTGTCTTTGGCAATATCGTAAGGGATTTTGCCCCGGTGCTTAAACTCCCACGGATACATATTGGTAGTGGGATAATCTTTCATATGCCTTACATCACGACCTCTTTCCAGCAACAGGGTTTTTAATCCTTTTTCGCAAAACTCTTTTGCTGCCCAGCCACCGCTCATGCCACTGCCAATTACAATGGCATCAAAACTATTATTGGTATCGCCCATACAATTGAAATTATTTTTTTAAAATGATCAGGCTTTTTTAACGGGCACACAGCCTTTAAACTTACTGCCTGGAATGATGTTGTAATGCCGCACTTCGGTCATGTATTGTTTGCTGGATGTAAAGCATTGCACCGTATATTTTTTTACGGTTTGATAAAATGAAACGGCCTCTTTAGCAGCACTGCTTTCTTTTGCATCGAGGTTGGTAAGCAACTGCTGTATTTGTGCATTATTGGCTTTGGTAAAATCAACACCCATTACCTGCTTACTATATTGCTTAAATACCTTCATACCCTGTAAAAACTGCTGCTGCTCATCGGGGCTGCTGCAATCATCCATCATGGTTAGTACAAACTCATGTGCTTTTAAATCTGCCGCTCCAATAAAACTATTTGTTTTGGGTAAGATGGCCGTAGCTAATGCTGCCAGCATATTTTGCTCATCCGCCGTAAGGCGAATATTTTTTAATGGAAAAACGGCTGCATCTTTTTGCTGAAAGCAGGATGGCAAAAATGCCGCACCGGCAGATACAATCATCACCGATTTTAATACTGATCTCCTATGCATATTTTAAAATTTAAGAATCAAGCTGCTAACATTACTGTTACTAAAACCCTTTATATACGGGTATACATTTTTGTTGTTCAAATTAAAATGTACCCTTTTACTATACTAAGTTTACGGCAAATTGACATTACCATTTCATCAGTTTTTTAATATGGCCCGAAAGCAATTGAGCTATTTGCTCATGTTGTTGTAAGCTGGGATGGCCATCGCAGCCCTCATTGTACGATTGCTCAAAAATGTAATAGTGCAGCCGGGTATCTTTTTTGTTTACAGCTTTGTTTACAGCCTTTACCACAGCGGCTAAGCTGCTACGCATAAAATTACGCAAGGCCGTATTGGCCATTGGGCTTGATAATAATACAATGGTAGCATTGGGATAATAACCCCTGAGTGTTTTTATAAAACGGGTATAATTGTTGCAAAAAATTGCCGAGTCTTGTATGCCATCATTTTGGCCAAGGCATACTGTTATTACATCGGGTTGGTACTGCTTAAAATTCCAACTAATTTTATTATCCCTCATGCTAATTTTATCATACACCTGTGGCATTACCACCTCCATATTGCAGCAGCTATGCATGAGCCCAATACCCGAAACGGAAGAAAGATGAAATTGTGCATGGAGGCTACGGGCTGTAATAGCGCCATAGCTAAGCCATGCATTGTGCTGATCTTGCCATACGCCCTTACCACAGGGCACTGCAGACTGATCGCTACCTGAACCGCAGGTAATAGAGTTACCAATACATTCAATTTTACGGGTTGGTTTTGCTGGTGGCGGCAATAGCTGCTGGCAGATGATACCCACCAACTCGAGGTAGCCGATATTGGCCTCGGTATTTTTACAAATAAGCAAGTGGTGTTTGGTATTGGCTAGGCCCTTTGCCACTTGTATTGTATCGGTAGCGGCCCGGGTTTTCAAGCGCCTTGCTTGTCCGTCTACCACTACTTGCAGGTAATTATGATTTTTACCCCACAGCACTTCATCATTTACAATAACAGCGGCAGCGGTACCAAAAAACTCTATTTCGATATATACACCCGGCTGCCAAAACCTTGGCAATGCTTTGTTTGAAAAATCAATGCGGCCTGTATAGCTGATATAAGGATGATTGGCAGCAAAAAAATTTTGAGCTTGTCCCTTAGCTATTAGCAATAACAGTAATTGCAGCAGCAGTATTTTTTTTAGTTGTTTCATCCTGATAATTTAAGATGCAGGTATTTATTGCACCTGCCAATCGTCGGTTCTAAAAGGTGCTACCGGCAAACCATCGGTGCCAAACAAATTGCCAATGCCTGCATTGCTAAATGCATATCTTACGGCCACCGGTTGCTTTACCTGTTTGCTCCACAGCAGTAGCTTGCCGTCTTGTATTTTGGCACTAGCCGGGTAAAATATTTTATCTTGCCCGGCTATCATTAAAGCCTGCGGCAAGGCGCCTTTTATTTGCACGCCATTGCCGGTAAAGCTTAGCAGCAGTTTACTTTTTTGCTGCAGCATATTTTGTAATACCGGGCTTTGGCAGGGGCTGTTATGCTGCTGGTAGTTTTCTGCCAGCGCCATATTGGCCAATCGATACCCTACATCTTTTTTATTTTTTGGATGGATATTGGTAGTATCGTCTACCAGGTCGGTAATTACTACCATGCCCATACGGTGCTGTGCAGCCGCTTTTTGCTGCTGCTCCCTTACCAATGCTGCACTATAATTATTACCGTAAGTAAATGGCGCAATTTGTACCATGTAAAAAGGAAATTGTTTTTTCCAGGCAGCCCTCCAGCTGTTTACCATAGTTGTAAGCAGGTGGGCATAGGTTTGTGGTGCTGCGGTATTGCTTTCGCCCTGGTACCAGATGGCACCCGCCACCGGGAAAAAAGTAACAGGCGCTATCATTGTATTATATACCACACCCGGTGCGATAGGGCACCAGGGTTTTTCGTTTTGCTTTGCAGCCGCTTGCTTTAATGCCTCATCATTTTGCACCAACGCAGCCGGTGTCCATACTTCGGCTGGAGTGGCACCCCAGCTGGTATTAATTAAGCCAATGGGTACATGTAGTTTTTGCTGCAGCTGTTTGCCAAAAAAATAAGCTACAGCACTAAAAGATTTAAGGTTATTAGAATCGCATTGTGCCCAAGTAGCCTTTACATCTTGCTGTGGGAAAAGAGAGGCCGATTTGGGAATATGAAAAAACCGGAGGTTGGTTTGCTTATCGAGGTTTAGCTCGGGCTGCATATCATATACACCGGCATAGTAACTCCACTCCATATTCGACTGACCAGCACATACCCATACTTCGCCTGCCAGCACATCGGTAAGGGTGATGGTGCTGTATCCTTTAAATGTAATGCTGTAAGGGCCGCCGGCAGCGGGTGTTTTTACCTTTAGACTCCATTGAGCATCGTTGCCGGTAAAAGCTGTATCTGTTTGGTTATTCCAGCTGGTGGTAATGGCAATTTTTTCAAGCGGTGTAGCCCAGCCCCAAAGTTGTACTGAATCATTTTGTTGCAATACCATGCCCGACGAAAGTATGCCCGGCAAACGTAACTGTGCAAAAGCGCTGGCATGCAGCATGGCTAAAATAAAAATTATTGCGGCTCCTTTTGTTTTCATGCTTGCCTTATTAATATTTAAAAAGTTATTGGTGTTGCTTAAAAATAAATCATTTTAATTATTGCCTGAAAGTAAGGTTGCCATTTAGTTTTAATTTTTTACCTGCCATTACCCTTAAGGTAGCACCCGCCATAATACTTTGTGGCACATTTAAAATACACTCGCCATTTAATGGTGGATCGATTACAATTACAGCGTTGCCGGTTAACGAAGAGGGTGGCAGTGTGTTATTACTCCAGTTAGCTGCATCGCTCCAATTGCCCGACCCTGTAAAAGTATACAGTGTGGCCAACGCATTGCTTGTAATTGTAAACGCAGCATCCCATGCCACTACAGGGCAGGCAAGCTGTAAGCTATTGCCAGCAGCCGTAACTGTACTGCTTGATAGTTGCGTACCATTGGTACACTCGTACCACTTTACCGTATAACCACCATTGCTCACACCCGTTAGTGTAAGGGTTGCGCCACTTACCGCAGCCGGAATGCCACTATCTTTTACATATTGCCAGTTGTAATTTTTGTTGTGTACCCAGCCAGCCGCCTGCAAGCTATCGGTGCTTTTTAGTACGTACGTATTTAGTGGCGAGCCCAAATTGGTAAATACATAACTGCTGATGAGTATCCAATCGGTACCCAGGTTATCTACTTTAATAGTATGTGTGCCTGCTGGCACGGCAATGGTATAAGTAGTATTGATGCTGGCATTTTGGTTAAGCAGCATTACCCCATCGAGGTAAATATTTATTTTGGGGCTGGTGCCATTGCTGCCACCTGTAATTACTTTAAACTGGCTGGCTGTTGCATACGTAACGGTAAAAGTGGGCGGGTTGCGTAATTGGGTATTATAAATATTGCCATACAAAAATTTACCCAACTGGCTTGCAGCAGGTGCCAGCGATCCATCGGCACCCACCGTAAAACTATTTGCAGTAGCACCGCCCCAATCCACCGCAGGTGAAAAATTAATATCGGCAGTGCCGCCGCCACTAACAGTGGCATTGCTTACTTTATACCCAGCGGCTAAAAATGGCACCCGGGTTGTGATTAAAGCAGGCGCTTTATAATGGGTGTATAAATTTTGAGGTTCAATATAATTATCCCACCACCAGGATGCACCGCCGCCCATACCACCACCCATAAGCGTAGCCCAAATACTGTTATGAAAATAAATGCCATTAGGATCAATAGTACCCAATGATATGGCAGCACCATCAATACCAAACTCGCCTGTTAAGGTGGGCTTATTAAACTGTGATAAATAGTTGCGGTTGCCATTTACCAATACAGCTTCTACATTGGGTGATCCGTTGTAAAAATGTGTTTGAGTAAAATCAATTTCATCCAGGCTCCAGGTGGCGGGGTCGTATTCGCTTTGTGCGTAGCTGGTGGTAACAAGATGATCAAATTTGTCAACGGTTTTAATATAACCCGCCATTTCTTTATGCCAATCTTTAATACTTGTTTTGTAGGTATTAAAATTGTCTGTCCACTCTACTTCGTTAAACAACTCCCAGGCCATAATATTTACGGAGTAGCCCCAGCGGGCTATAATATACCGCAGCCTGTTTTTATGCAGGTTTTTGGCGGTGGTATTTGAAAAATAATCCCAGGTATTGGCACAAGGGCCACCGTTAGCAGCATTGTAAGGATTGTCAGACCAATTAGGATTTACATTAGTGGATACCATGCCATGGTAATTGATGCAAAGCATGAGGTAAATATTTTTGGCTTCGCACTCATTTAATAACTGATCGGTATAAAAAGCATTATCCTGCCGGTATTTTTTTAAGCCTTCGTAAGGCAAGCCCTTCCACTCAATACCTAGGCCCCAGGCACATTGCCACATACGTATAAAGTTGGCGTTGTTGGCAGCCATCTTATCCGTCCAGTTTTTAAAATCGAGGTATTTGTTAGATGCCTGCCAGCCCATATTTTGCCCGATGGGGATATATTGCTCGCCATTATCAAACTTTAAATACTCGTTATTGCCTTTTTTGATGTACCCCTTTTTGGCAGAAGCCACTGATACAAAATTGCCCGTTACCGTAGCTGAAGTACCACTGCCGGTTGTGCAAAAAACATCATATTGATAAGTGCCGGTTTCTGCGGGGGCGTATCTTATTTTAAATCCACTGCTGCCTATGCTGGTAAGGTTACCATTCGTACTGTTTAGCAGATAGTCGGTCATATAAAACCCTTCTACCGTATCTTTTTTTCCAGAAGGTGCAGTGTACACCGCTTTTACTACTATCTCATCATAATCGTAGGGGTTACTATAGTTAGCGGTGAGGGCAACGGAAAGCTCTTGTTTTTGAAATTGGCTGATGCTGCTACTACCCGGCGAAATGCTATTGATAACAGGCACCTGTGCCCCAGCAGCTATTGCCAGCAGCAGCAATATTGTACTTGCAAATATTTTGTTAGCGGAAAAAAAAGGCATGATTGGTACGTTTATAAAATTGATTGAATCCGTTTGATTACCTCTATACAAGCCCTGCCATTGTGATAAGGGCATTTCCAAAAGCCAGCTTTTTCTTTTTGTATAATACTATAATCGGCCTCAACACCCCACCACCATTCGCCGTGTTTTTCGTCTTTAAGGTATTGTTGTACAAACTGCCATGCATGCAAGCTTTGCTGCAGGTATGGTTGCTGGCCACATAGCTGGTATGCATTTAAAAAGCCTACCATGGCCTCTGCCTGCGGCCACCAGTGTTTTTCTTTTATCAAATGCTCAGCCAATGGCTCGTACTCATACCAAAGTGCACCATCTGCATCAAGGCCTTCGGCGGCGGCGTTGGCCATTTGTATACTTAATGCTGTATACAACTTGATGTATTGATGATGTTGTATAATTTGAGCACACTCCAGCAACAGCCAGGCCGCTTCAATATCATGGCCATAGGAAACAAGGGTGGATTTTACCTGCCAGTTTTCGTCCATAAATAAATTAAGGTGCCCATTTTGGTGATTGATGATGTATTTATCAAAAACCTCCAGCAAGTGAATAATTTTATCACGCAGTGCTGGATGGCCGGTAACGCTGTACAAGTTGGCATACGCTTCAATGATATGCAGGTGCGTATTCATTGTTTTTTTTTCGTTATCATCCTTGTCGCTCAATCTTAAATCCTGTATGGGTTGCCATTGCTGGTTAAAGGCTTCAAAATACCCGCCATTTGCTTTATCAAAACTATGTTGTTCAATAGCCTCGAATAATTGTTGGGCCAGGTGCAATGCCGGGGGGTGTTTACTGGCTTTATAATATTCTGCCAGGCCATATATGCAAAATGCCAGGCCATAAATTTGTTTACGGGTATCGGCAGGGCTGCCATTTGGCTGTACACTCCAGTATACGCCACCGTAAGTAGTATCTACAAAATAGGTACACAAGTAATTAAAAGCCCGGTGGGCCATATCAAGGTAAGCTGGCTGAGGGCTGTGCAGCCACGCTGCCGAAAATGTCCATAAAATTCGACTATTGAGCACCACGCCTTTTGCAGCAGCAGTGGGCTGGTTTAGATTATCAACAGCAGCTACAAAACCACCGTACTGGGTATCCACGGTGTGCTGCATCCAAAAATTTAATATCTCCTGCAGCTCATCATGCAATTGCTGGCTGTACGCCTTTAATGCAGCCTCGTTACCGGTTACTGTCATTGATATCAGTGCGTTTTTCTGCTGGTACTGCTAACCAGCTCCTGCATTAAAGGCTGCAACTGGTTGTGGTTGATTATTTCGTTGAGTGTATTTACGGCCCCTGCAGAGGTAAAATTATCTGCTGGCGTATTAATTACATAGTCTACCAGTTGATCGATGCTGGATACGGCTACATGTATACGGGTATCGGATGAAGCATAGTAAATAAATACCTTACCATCTTCATCCGCAATCCACCCATTGCTAAAGGTTACGTTTGATACATCGCCTACTCTTTCTTCGCCCTCTGGCGCAATAAAATAGCCGGCGGGTTTGTAAATAACTTTGGTAAGATCTGCCAGATCGGTCATAAACATATACAATACATACCGCAATCCTGCCGCAGTATTACGTACACCATGCGCCAGGTGCAACCAGCCTTTGCTTGTTTTAATGGGTGCTGGGCCCAATCCATTTTTTGCTTCGTAAATGGTATGATACACCCTTGCGTCAATTACAATTTCTTCGGTAATGGTAGCCTGCTCCATCGTGTCGCTTAATCCAAAGCCAATGCCACCGCCATTTCCGGCATTTATAAATCCATCTTGTGGGCGTGTATAAAAAGCATATTTGCCCTTTACAAACTCGGGGTGCAACACTACATTACGCTGCTGTGGAGATGGGGTAACAAGGTCGGGCAGGCGTTGCCAATTTACAAGGTCTTTTGTACGGGCTATGCCGCACTGCGCCACAGCCGAGCTTTGGTCAGCCGGCGGAGCTGTTGGGTCTTTTCTTTCTGCACAAAACAACCCATATATCCATCCATCTTCATGTTGTACCAGCCTTATATCATACATATTGGTATCGGGCACTTCGGTTTCGGGCATGGTTACGGGGTAATCCCAAAAGCGAAAACCATCAATGCCATTTTTACTTTCTGCCACTGCAAAAAAAGATTTTCTATTGGCTGCCTCTACCCTTGCCATCAGCAGGTATTTATCATTCCACTTTATAGCGCCGGGGTTAAGTACAGCATTTATACCAAAGCGCTCCATTAAAAAAGGGTTGGTATTTATATCCAGGTCGTACTTCCAAAAAATTGGGGCATGTGCAGCGGTTAGTACCGGGTATTTGTACCGGTAAAAAATACCATTACCCGGGGTTTCTTGTTCGTTTTTTTGATTCAGCAATTGCTGCTGCTGTTTTTCCAAAGCTGTTAAACGCTCAAAGAAATATTCGTTCATGCTTATGATGTTTTTAGTTTTCTAATTTGTTCCACCAGGTGCGTTTAAGTACAAGTATTATCACTGCTAGTATTGCAATGGTAACGGTAAGAGGCAGGTGCATACCCAGTACCAGGTACATAGGCAGTATGGTTAAGCAAAGCTGCCCGATAATACCCAGCACCACATTAAACATATCTAACTTAAAGCGTTTATTTACTTCAAAAGAAGGATTATCTGCCAATACCTGTTGCTGAATAGGCTGCCAAAAGCCCCAGGGTTTTACGGTGCTGTAAAACTTTTTTAGCACAGCAATATCCGTAGGCGCTGCGGTATAAGTGCCGATAATACAACCCGCCATCGACAGGATAAATAATACCGGCCACCAGTACAAGGGTAGTTTTTCTGTTATCCAGCCATTAGCTGCCGCCCAATCAATTGCATAGGGCATTACCAACGCACCAGCCACCCCAATGGCCATACCCCAAAAAAAGCCGTGGGCATTAAATCGCCACCAATACCATTTTAAACAATTGGCTGCCACATAGCCGCCGTATAAGCCGCCAACAATCCATTGTAAAATTTCATTTACATCTTTGGCTAAAAAACCAAAAAATATTCCAACAGCTACCACCACTACCCCCACCAGGTAATTCATAGATATTACCTTTTTGGTACTGGCATTGGGGTTGATGTATTTAAGATAAATATCGTTTACAATGTAGGCCTGTGCAGCATTAAGCGTACCAGAAAAGGTACCCATAAATGCCCCCAGCAACCCCGTAAGCACCAACCCCAATATGCCTGCCGGCAAAAAGTTGTTGATAGCAGATGGTAATATTTTTTCAAAATCGGTACTGCCATCTGCACCCTGCAAGTTCATTTGATTGTAATACAGCAGGGCCAATACGGTTAGCCCGATAATAAGTGAGTAGCGGATGGGCAATAAAATAATTGAAACAAAACCGCTCATTTTTGAGGCTTCTTTGGGCGATTTGGTAGACAGCACTTTTTGCATATCGTAATTGGGTGCCGGGCCGGCAAGACTAGCGAAAATGCCCTTAAACAACATCATCATAAAAAATATACCAAACAAGCCATATCCATCGCTGGTAATTTTTTTATTGGCATCGGGTGCAATGCTGCTCCAATCAAGATCTAGCTTCCAGCCAAAAAAAGGATTGCTCCATCCAGCGGGTGTATTTAATGGCTGTTGCTTTAAATGTATCATGGCAATAACGGCAACCGATATGCAGGCTACCGTCATTATAATATACTTTATAAAATCGCCAAGTACTATACTGTGCATGCCACCCAGTATGGAATAAAACATGGCAAAAAGGGTAAAGATGATACCATAAAAATGCGGCACAAACTCTTTAGACACTTCAAAAGGTATGTATGCTTTTACCGCATCCCAAGGCACAAATATTTCGATAAACTTACCCAGGCCTACAAAGCCATAAGCCAAAAAGCCCAGGCAACTAAGCAGTGCAAAAGCTACCACAATACCATGTGAGCGGCCTACGCCTTTGCCGCTGTTGCCAAATCGGCTGGCCAGCCATTCGGCACCGGTAGTGGCATTGGACCGCCGCAGCCATTTGCTTAAAAACATCATCATAAACACCTGGTTAAACACTGGCCACAGCCAGGGCACCCAAATACTTTTTAGGCCATATACAAAACAAAGCGCCACCATCCACATGGTGCCGCTTATATCAAACATATCGGAGGCATCGCTCATGCCCAGCATATACCAGGGCAGTTGTTTACCACCCATCAGGTAACTGTCTTTATTTTGCCGGGCTTTTTTTCTAAGCATCCAGCCTATCATTACCATAGTAATGAGGTAAAGCAAAATAATGCTTACGTCTAAAAAAGTTAGTTTCATTTAGTTAGTGGCTTATAGTATCAAATGTAAGCTGCTTTGTAAAAATTGCAGGGAGAAGAATCTCCCCGCCCTTATTAAACTACTGACGATTGCTTTATGAGAAAAAAGATTGAAAGCTATGCTTAGTTAAAACCCATATCATCTACATAAATGATATAATCGGTACCGGTAAACTCCTGTAACCACATTTCGGTAACGCTGCTGGCATTGGTAATGTCTGCCAACGGAATTACGTAATCGTTCCATTTGCCCTCATCCAGCAGTACCAGCTCTTTACCACCAGAGCCATTAAATACAATTTTAATTTTTTTACCGGTGGTGCCGGGGGCGCCGTAGATAGAAAGCTTAAAGGTTGAGTAGGTACTGATATCGATGGTGCGGCCGCCTAACTGTAATGGCGAGCCCCAGCCACCTGCGTAACTTAGTTTAATAGATTTTGCACCGCTTTTTACCGGGCTGGTATTGTCTACATCTTTGCTGCCACCCCAGCCGCCCCATACATCAAGGCCCTGCACCGCATCATCATACACTACAAACTTAAATCCTGCTACATCTATGGCCAGGTTATCGCCGCTGGTACCCGAGCCATTAGGAGTGGTTACGGTAATTTTTGCAGTAGCAGCACCTGCTGGCACTGTAAACTTTAGGGTGTTATCATTTACTACGGTATAGCTGCTGCTGGCGGCACCTAATTTTACAGCGGTAGCGCCAGTAAAGCGTACCCCACTAACCGTTATCTCCTCACCCTCTTTGGCCCTGGTTGGGCTAAAGGAGGTAATAACGGGAGCAAGGTTAACGGTAAATGAAATAGTATCGGAGCCTGAAGCAGCGCCAAGGGTAATAAGTTGCAAACCGCCTGCAGCCGTGGCAGGCACATTTACTTCTATTTTAGTTTCGGTTTTTGTAAAGCTGCTGGCTGCCACACTGCCAAATTTTACTTCGGTTACTACATCCATATTAATGCCTTTAATGGTAACCAAATCGCCAGGGTAGGCAATTTCGGGTAATAGAGATGTAGCATCGGGCACCCTTGGCTTGGGCAATATGGTAAATTTAGAGGCATTGTAACCCTTGCCTTCGGGGTAGTACACCTGTACATACAACTCACCCATGGCGGCCTCAGCATCTGGCACAATGGCCTTTACCATGGTATCGGCCATTACCGTGATACTGCTGGCACTAACGGTACCAAATTTTACATCGTTTACATTTTGTAATCCTGTACCCTTTATAAACACTTCGGTACCGGGTATGGCACTGGAGGGTTGTATGGCTGCAATTTTTGGCAACTGCTGATCAGGATATACATCCTTTTTTTTGCAGCCTGTTTGAAAAAAACTGGTAAGGGCCAGCAAAAAAACGGGCAGTACCAGGCGCTTTATTGATTGATACATAAAATTATTTTTTTAGTTTCTTAATAAGTAAACATTATCTACATATACCGTTTGGGGAGTACCATCCGGGCCCTGCATCTGAAAGTTGATACGCTGGCAACCAGCATTACCCAACTCTGCGGCGGGTATTACAAAACGTGTCCACACATCGGATGGCACATCGATGGTTTTGGTACTGCCCGAGCCAGAGGTAATGGCATCTGGCGATACATTTATTTTGGTATCAAGCGAGCCGCCTTTTACCCAAAATACCAGCGCCTGCATATCTGTAAGTGTTACTACCTCATCGGTATGAAAACTTAAGCCCTGCCAACCACCTTGAGCATAATCTGCTTTTAATGATTTTTCGCCAGCCAGTTTTACATCGGCACTAATGGCGGTAGTGCACCACGACCAGTTTTGGATGCCTGCTGCATAATCATCTGTAAATATTTTACGGGCCTGATCCATATTATTGATAGAAAAATCAGACACGCTGCTACCAGCATCGTTGGTAAGGGTGAGCTTGGTGCTTTTGGCAGATGAAGCCGGCATTTTTAATACCACGGCATTATCTGTAGTGGATACAATTTCGGCAGCCTCGCCACTGGCCGTAAGTACAGCACTGGTAACGGTTTTTAAATAATTGCCTTTAATAGTTATTTCGCTGCCAGCCTCCCACTCTGCAGGGCTTACCGATATTAAGGATGGTACAGCCAGTACAGTAAAGGGCACGCTAAACTGGTAACCCGAAAGGGTGGTAAATACAATATTTTGAGGCCCTACATTAGCACTGGTGGGCACCCTGAAAATTAAGGCGCCATTGGTGTTAAAATTTAGGTTGAAGGGTGCATTTACATTACCCAGGTCGAAGGTGATGCTTTGAATATTTTTGATATCGCTGCCGGTAAGTGTTATCACTTCGTTACCAGCGCCCCGCTCTGGATAAATTTTGTTAACCGTGGGTGTTAGCTCGGTTTTTTTTGTGCAGGAAGTGAGCAGCAACACCGCCGCAACAAATACACTTAGTATATGTATGCTATGTTTGATGATTACTTTCATTATAAATAGTTTTAAGTGTTAGTAATAAGGTACAGCAGGTTTGGCCAGCTCGGGGTTTGATACAATTTCCTGTTGTGGAATGGGCAAAAACAATTGCGACTCGGAGTTAACCGTAATACCCAAATGATCTACATTGGCACCATCCCAGCTAAACGTACCCCTTTCTTGTGCTTCCAGCATTTGCTTGGCTTTATTAAAGCCCTGGCGTTGTATATCAAACCAGTAATCGCCTTCAAATGCCAGCTCTATCCTTCTTTCGTGTAATATAGCAGCCGGTGTAATAACGCTGATGCCTGGCAAACCAGCCCTTGCCCTTACTTTGTTAACAGCCGCCAGCGCTGTAGCATCGGATGTAGATGCCGCCGTACCCAATACTGCCTCGGCATATATCATTAGTACATCTGCATAACGCAGCATATAAATATTCATATTACTGCCGCCTTGTGTATTTAATGGCTCGCCACTAGATAAGGGGCCCACAATATATTTTAAGGCATTGCTACGGGTGCCGGTTTTAATTTTTTTGGCATCATCATCAGATGTTTTCCAGGTGGTATCGTACACAAAGCCATTGGGGAAATTATCATTTTTCCAGTTGGGCTCGCTAAAACCATGCTGCATTACAGAGCCTGCTTTTCTTTTATCACCCGCCTCATATTCTCTTAATAAATCGATGGTAGGTATCACAGATGAATAGCCTGTATTAAAATCGGGCCGCAGTAAAGTAGAGGGGCCTGCATAGGCTTGTATGGCATTGGCATAAGAGTAACCGCCAGAGGCTACCCATTGCAGCGCAAACAACGACTCGATATTGTTGTTAGCAGCCGAAGAGGTAAACATTTTTTTGTAATCGGGATACAAATCATACTTGCCGGAGTTGATCACCTGCAGCGCTTTTTCTTTTGCTTTATCGTACTCTTTTAAATACAAGTGTACTTTAGCCTGCATACCAATGGCTGAATATTTATTAACCCGGCCTGTTTGGTACGAAGCCTCTGCCAGGCCAGCTTCTGCCGCCTTAAAATCTTCCAGTGCAAAACGCAGCACATCTTTTTGAATATACCGGGGCACATTGTAATTGCCCGATGCAGCTAACGCAACCGGATCGGTTACAATGGGTACATCACCAAATATCCTGGCTATTTGAAAGTAAGCAGCGCCTCTTATAAAACGGGCTTCTGCAATACCCCTGTCGAGGTAAGCTTTATCGCCAGATACGAGGCCCTTTTTTTGCTCAAAAGTATTGGCCAGTACAGTTGCATTACCTGCTACTTTGTAGCAAGCCTGCCAGGCATTTAACACCTGCCCATCGGTACTTTGTACGGTAAAATACACATAGGTATTAAAGCCATAGTTGGGGTCGCCGGCAGAGGTAAGCATATTGCCCGCCAATACTTCGCCAATGCAATGAAAAGCTTTATCAATATAATTATACCATACCTGGTTGTACAGCAATGCCGTGGCACCATTTACCTGCTCGGCATTTACATAATATGTATCCAGCGTGGGTACGTTTTGTGAAGGTTTATCTAAAAATGTTTTTTTACAAGCCACTCCTGTTAACAACAACAGCAGTGCAGCCATGTAATATCTGAAAGTATGTTTCATTAGTGTGTGATTTAAAAGTTAGAACTCGATGTTGGCACCAATAGTAAAGGTTCGGGGATTGGGGTAATTACCATAGTCCAGGTTCATCCGGGTGATATTACCGTTAAAGGCACCCAACTCTGGATCGTACCCGCTGTAATTGGTAAAGGTGTACAGGTTTTGTGCAGAAAAATAAATCCTGGCGGCTGTCATTTTAGCCCTGCCAGCCCACTTAACCGGCACCCGGTAACCTACCGATACATTTTGAATACGCATATAAGAACCATCCTCTATAAACCGGCTTGAAATACGCAGGTTGTTGGTGTTCCACTGGTTGTACCTTGGCAGGTTGCCATTGGTATTGGTAGCGGTATAACGGTCCATTGCAGTTACTAACTGGTTTTGATAAACAGAAAACAAGGCCTCTGTTTGCATACGGGAGAAGTTGTAAATATCTGCACCATACGAGCCGGTAAGAAACACCGAGAAATCAAAATCTTTTACATTGATGGTATTGGTAATACCAAAAGTGAATGTTGGATTTGGGTTACCGATAAACGTTACATCCTGGTCGCCCACTGCTTTATCGTTGTTTAAATCTTTATACCGGATATCACCCAGCCAGGTGCCTGTTTGTGATACGGGTAAAGGATAAGAGATACCGCTGTTTAACTCATCCATTGAACGAAACAAGCCATCGGCTACAAAACCATAAAAGCTGCCCACAGGTTGGCCCGGTACAGTTAATGTAACCAGCCTTGGTGTAAAAGTGGGGCTATAGCCAGCAATGGATGCGGCCTCGCTGTTTAGCTTATTAAGGGTGTTTTTATAATGACTGAAAATGATATTGGTTTTCCAGCTAAAATCTTTTTTTACAATATTTTGGGTGGTGATAGAAACATCAATACCCTGGTTTGTCATTTCACCAGCATTGGTTACAGGTGGTTCTATATCCTGGTATCCGTTGTTGGGTGGTGTAGGATCGAGCCCTGCAAATACAGGCAGGATGGTAGATAGCAACATATCGGTTGTTATTTTACGGTATACATCCACCGTTACATCTACCCGGCCATTTAAAAAGCCCATATCTACACCGGCATTGTACGTTTTAACCGACTCCCAGCTAAGAAAAGGGTTGCCTACATTGGCGGGTACACCGGGCGCACCTGCCTGGCCAAATAAGCCAGAGGCATTGGAAGCCAGCCTGATATTGGTGGTGTAATTGTTGGCCCCGGTTTGTGAGCTGCCCACAATACCATAACCGGCCCTTAACTTAAGATAACTGATGCCTTTCCAGTTTTTGGTAAACTCCTCGTTGGTTACCGTCCACCCGGCCGATACTGCCGGAAAAACTCCATACCTTTTACCCGGGCCAAATGCTGCTGAGCCATCTCGCCTTACCGAGCCGGCGATAGAAAACCGGTTATCAAAAGTGTAGTTAACCCGGCCAAAGTACGACTCCTGCGCCCATGGATATTTGCCGCCACCTGTTTGTGATGGATCGATGGTGCCTGCATTAAGCGATTGTAAATTTTGGGTGGTATTAATTACCGTGGCATATTGGCTGCTGTATTTAGATTCTGCCGCCTCGTGCCCTACCACTACGTTTACGTTGTGCTTACCTGCAAAAGTGTTGTTGTAAGTAAGATAGGTTTGAAAACCCCAGTAAAAACTAGTGGTATTATCTTGCCGGTAACGGTTGGGGCCTATTACCAGCTGGCCTGTTTGCTCGTTCATTATACGGGGTTGAAAAGCTACGTTTTCGCCTACCTGGTAATCGTAGTTAAGTTGGTTTCTTAAACTAAAGTTTTTTAGAAACTGGATATCGGCATATATATTACCAAAGGCTTTGGTTTGCTGTGCCGTTACATTACGCAACATTGCCAGCGCCACAGGGTTTTGTGTATTGCCAAAGGGCACACCTTGTATGGTAGCGGTAGACAAATAAGTACCATCCAATGCCCTTACAGGTGTGGCGGGGCTATTGTACAGCATCAGGTCGGTTACCGATTGCTGGCCATCTGTTAGGGTAATTTTTTGATCGGTACGAGACAGGTTAACACTCATACCAGCTTTTATAAAACTTTTTACCTGCTGGTCTACACTTACACGGGCGGCATATCTTTTAAAGCCAGAGCCAATAATGATACCTTTTTGATCGAAATAGTTACCCGACATAAAGTAGGTGGTTTTACCATTACCGCCCGAAAAACTTAATTGGTGGTTTTGGATATTACCTGTTTGATATATTTCATCTTGCCAATCGGTACCGGCCCCGAGTAAAGACGGGTCTTTAAATTCGCCGATTGAATCGAGCCCATTCACATTTTTTTCGCCTACCACAGAGTTGTAATATTCTGCATACTGCCGCAGGTTCATCAGCTTAAGCTTTTTTTGTACGCCCTGCCAGCCATAGTACACATCGTAAGCCAGCTTGCCTTCGCCGGCACGGCCCCGTTTAGTGGTTATTTGTACCACCCCATTGGCGCCCAATGCACCATAAATAGCTTGTGCGGAGGCATCTTTTAAAATATCGATAGAGGCTATATCATTGGGGTTAAGCGTAGCCAGCGGGCTTTGTACATTTTGCCCGGGTGTACCTCCTAACTGATCTTGTGAGGTACTATTGGTACCGGTTAAAATAGGCACACCATCTACTACATACAAGGGCTGGTTACCATTAACACTGGTAATACCCCTTACCCTTACAGATATACCAGCACCGGGCTGGCCACTGTTATTGGTAACAGTAACGCCTGCCACCTTGCCCTGCAGGGCCTGGTCGGCACCGGCTACCGGCAAATTTTTTATATCCCTTTCGGTAACCGACGAAATGGAAGAGGTAACCTCTGCCCTTCTTTTGGTACCATAGCCCACTACCACCACATCGCTCAGGTTGGCCGAGCTGGGTATAAGGGTTACATCTAAAATATCGCCACTACTAATGGCTACTTCTTTTTTGCCCATACCCACATAGCTAATTACCAGCGATGTGGCATTGGCAGGTACAGTAATACTAAAAACGCCATTGGCATTGGTGCTTACGGCCGTTTTTGTACCCTTAATGGTTACCGTGGCATTGGGTAAAACAACGCCCCGGTCGTCCTTAACGGTACCCGTAATTTTTTTGGATTGTGCAAAAGATTGGGTGAAGATGAGTGTAAATAACATGGCTAAAAACACTCCAGAAAATAACTGGTTTCTTTTTCTCATATAGCATGAATATTTTAGACAAAATTAATCCAGCTATTACACAGTAAAATAGTACTATATTATCCTTTTATAATGGTATATGTAAAATCGTTGTGAAGATACCACGATAAAATTCAACACAGTAAAGCATTATAAAGAATTTTGTTATTAATACAATCTTAATTAATATTGATATTATTTTAGCCTACTACTAATTAAAAACCAATACAAAATGAGCACAAATATCCTGAGAGAAATTACTCCATTAACCAGCAGCGATTGTTTTACCCTTTTTACCCGTACAAAAAATGAGTTTGATTTTCCGCTGCATATGCATGAAGAGCTGGAGCTTAATTTTATAATGAATGCCCGGGGAGCCCGCCGTATTATTGGAGATCATATTGGCGAGATAGACGACCTGGAGCTGGTATTGGTAGGCAGCAACCTGCCACATGTATGGCAAACACACCAGTGCAAAAGCGAGGAGATAAAAGAAATTACCATCCAGTTTCATAAAGATTTATTTGACGATAAATTTTTGCGCCGCAATCAAATGACGTTTATCCGAAAAATGTTTGAGCGCTCTGCCAAGGGTATTTTATTTTCAAAAGAAACCATCCAGCAAATTACACCACGGCTAAATGCACTGGGGCAAAAGCAAGGTTTTGATTCGGTATTGGAGTTACTGTCTATCCTGCACGACCTATCGGTATCCCGTAACATGCACACGTTAAGCGATGCCACTTTTAGCCATGCCGAGTTGTCGTACAACAGCCGCCGGATAGAAAAAGCATTTGAGTACATGAACCAAAATTTTCAGAAAAATATTACCCTTAGTGAGGTATCTAAATTGGTAAATATGACGGAAGTATCGTTTAGCCGCTTTTTTAAAGCCCGTACAGGCATTACATTTATCGATAGCCTGCTGGAGTTGCGGCTGGGCCATGCCTCCCGGTTATTGATAGATACCACCCAATCGGTGGCAGAAGTGGCCTATAATTGCGGCTTCAACAACATCTCAAATTTTAACCGCCTCTTTAAAAAGAAAAAAAACTGCACCCCAAAAGAGTTTAGAGAAAACTATAGTTATGGCAGCCGCATTTTTATTTAACATGCAATACATGCCTTTGTTAAAAGCTGTAGCTGGCAACTGCTTTTAACTACAGCTAAACTCAATTTTGTTAACGGCAATATACGTATCTGGCTATTTATAATGAATTTGCCGCTATTAAAAATTGCAGTTGTAAACATGGTTTGCTACCTCTAAAATAGCACCACTCATTTTAAAATGGTTTTGCTGCCAACACTTAGCAAATACCGCTTTTATTAAGCATCCATTATTTTACTACGCTATTTAATAAACGGCTATCAATTAGTAAACATTATCCTATGTTTTATGCGGAGCCTTAGCTTGTGTATAAATAATATCCACCAACTTATGCAGGAGAAACAACCTGTACTAACATGTTAACACATTGGGTTACTGGTTACCACTTTTAGA
>JBDKJT010000099.1:0-11952 GCA_039796475.1 Bacteroidota bacterium
CAGCGTAAATGAGTAACGCCTTTGCTTAAGCTGCTATCGTGGTAAAACAAATACCATTTATTGTTAAAGGCACAGATGCTATGATGTGTGGTCCAGCCTACAACGGGTTCTAAAATTTTGCCAGCATAAACAAATGGTCCGTAAGGATTATCGCCGATGGCATAACACAAAAAATGGGTATCACCTGTAGAGTAAGAAAAATAATACTTGCCATTATATTGATGTAACCAGGAGGCTTCAAAAAAACGCCTGTTGGTATCGCCTTGCAGTAAGGGATTGCCATCCTCATCCACTATCAATACATCTTTAGGTGTTTCGTCAAATGCCAATAAATCATGTGTAAGCCTGGCTACTTTGGCACATAAGGCAGGTTCGTTAGGTTCAGGTAAATGTGCAAAAGGGTTTTGTGGTTGCTGGTTGTTAAATATGCCTGTGCGCCAGCGCTGCAGCTGGCCACCCCATATGCCACCAAAGTACATATAATAGCTGCCGTTGGTATCTTTAAAAACGGCGGGATCGATAGAAAAGCTGTCTTTTATTGGCGCTGGCTCCGGGGTAAAAGGGCCCACAGGCGAATTGCTGATTGCTACACCAATCCTAAAAATATCATCATGTGCTTTGGCCGGGAAAAACAGGTAGTACTTGCCATCTTTTTCATTGGCATCTGGCGCCCACATTTGTTTTGCTGCCCAGGGCACATCTTTTACATGCAGGGCGCAGCCATTTTCTTTAGCCGGGCTTGTTGGTGTATCCATAGACAATACGTAGTAATCTTCCATTGCAAAATGGCTACCCAAATCATCAAAGGCATCGCCGGCATCTACATCATGTGATGGATAAATATAAATTTTTCCGTTAAATACATGGGCCGACGGATCGGCAGTATACATATGTGTTAGCAATGGACCAGAGATGGCCCGGTTGTTTAATTCATCAAAGTTGATATGGTTTATATTTTCTTCAGGCATTTGTAAAATATTTTAAAGTGATGATGTTGTTATAGACTACGGCGTTGTTTAAGATCTGCTTCAATTTGAGTTTCCATCTTTTTATTTATTTCGTAAAACAACAGCAGCACTATGCCAACCAAAAATGGAATTGCAGGAAAAATACTTACCAATAACTTGGTGCCATTAATGGCAGAGGCAGGCTGTAGTGCTTCGCTATTGGGGATATAATTAAACAGGCCGAGTAAGGCAGTTAATAGAGCGCTGCCTACGCTAAGCCCCACTTTTAAGCCTACCATCATAGCAGAAAAAATAATTGCAGTAGCCCTGCGATTATTTTTCCATTCGCTATAATCGGCCACATCGGCTATCATTGCCCATAGCAGTGGTATGGTAATGCCATAAAAAAAGCCATGGAGTATTTGTGCGGCAAACATCCATCCAACAGAAGCCGGTGGAAAAAAATAAAATACTGCTATAAACAACGCAGAGATAAGTAAGGCAACACTAAATACATCTCGTTTACCATATTTATCAGCAAAACGTTTTGATAAGGTAATGCCCACAATCATAAATATTATGCCACCTGCATTAAACAGGCCAAAGCCCGCCGATACCGGATCCTGGCCAAAAAAGTTAAGGCCTGCAGCAGCTAATGCATTGGTAATAGGTGTAACAAATTGGGTGAGGCTTTGCTTATCAACATAGTTTTTAAAATAGTACACATAAGAGCCGCCCTTCATAGCCAGTGTAATAAAAACCAGCGTGGTAAGCACAAGCATAATAATCCAGGGCTTGTTTTTGGCAAGATCGCCAAGGTCTTGTTTTAAACTTGATTTTTGTGTGGCGGTGGGTACTATACGCTCTTTAGTACTGATAAAAGTAACCAACAGCATAATGGTGCCAATAATGGCCAGCCACGTCATTACAATTTCTATACCTGCCGCTTTGTTGCCTTTGCCTGCTGTTTCAATGATGGGCAGCATAAATACTTGTACAAAAAACTGGGCAAACATAACAGCCACAAAACGATAAGCCGACATGCTGTTTCTCTCCTTCATATCACCGGTAATAACGCCGCTAAGGGCGGCATAAGGAAGGTTGTTGGCGGCATAAAGCAGCAGCAAAAGTGTATAGGTGATAACAGCATATACAACCTTGCCTTTATAAGAAAAATCGGGTGTGCTAAAAGCCAGCAATGCTACTACACCAAGTGGAATAGCGGTAAACAAAATCCATGGCCTGAACTTACCCCACCGGGAGGTGGTTCTGTCGGCAAGGGCTCCAATTATGGGGTTAAAAACAAAAGCTGCAATTAAGCCTACGGTAAGTATTAATGCCGATGCATGGCTGGTTTGCAAACCGTATATGTCGGTATAAAAATAGGCCAGGTATGTCATGAGTGTTTGAAAGACGAGGTTGGCCGCCAAATCGCCAAGGCTATAGCCAATTTTTTCAATTACAGACAGGTTTTGTTCAGCAGGTTTCATGTAATGGTTTTAGTTGTATTGTAAGATTGATATTATTTTTTTAGTGCCAGTATTGCATGGTAGGCGGGCTTGGGTTTAAAAGCCCTGTCAAACAACAATGGATAGTTCGTTCTGCCCTGTACGGGCCAGCCATTTAACCAGCTTTGCCCATCGTTTACACCCCAAAATGTTACCCGGGTAATTTTGTCTTTATGTTTTAAAAATAGGTTAAACAGTTTTGCATAGTCGTTGGCTTGCTGCTGTAATAAACTATCAGGTATGCCATTGCTGTAAGGATTTAGTTGTGGGTTAGCAGCCATCCGTTGCCCTACATCGGCACCCTCAAAATTGCGTGGCAGCATTTCAATATCTACTTCGGTAAACATTACCTGTAAGCCCAGTGCATGGTAGGCCAGTATGCTGGCTTCAATATCGTCAAATGGCACTTTGCCTAAATGCCAATGCCCTTGTATGCCAACGCCATCAATGCGTACACCGGCGGCTTGTATTTTTTTAATCAGGGCAATACAGCCGGCTCTTTTTTTAGGTTGCTCATTATTGTAATCATTATAGTACAGCGCTGTGCCCGGAGAATATTTTTCGGCTAACCGAAAGGCTTCTATAAGATAACCTTCCCCCATCTTTTTTAAAAAGATAGAGTTGCGTAAACTGCCATCTTCATTTAATGCTTCGTTTACCACATCCCAAGAAAATACTTTGCCGTTGTAACGGCTGGCAATGGTTTGTATATGGGTGTTAAAAAATGCTTTAAATGAGTCTGCATCTGCAATTTTGCTGGCAAATGCCGGCAGCTGGCTATGCCATATTAAAGTATGCCCATTTACTTTTAATTGATGTTTTTTTCCATAAGCCACTATTTTATCGGCTAATTCAAAATCATACCTGTTCCATTCAGGATGTATTACTTCTGCCTTCATTATATTTTCGGGTGTAATGGCATTAAACTGGGCAGGAATTAATGCTGCTGCCAGGGGGTCTTTCTCTTGTATTTGATCTGCATTTAAGGCAGTGCCAATTAAAAAATCATTTTGATAAGCTTGCTTTAAAGTAAGGCCAGTGCTGCTATGCCGTGTAGTGGAGCAACTGGCAAGGTAAAAAAGGCAAGCTGCGAAAATGTTTAGTGCAATCGTGTTAAATTTCATGTCAATTGGTTTACTTGATTTTATATAAAGTCATTTTATAGTGATTGTTTCTGGTGGGCCTAAGTAGCTTTGTTTTGTAGTGCCAAAGTTTAGCACTAGCTTTTGCAATACAACCCCACTGTTTACCATCCAGTACTTAACAGTATGCTTGCCGGGAGTTGGTATAGTGTGTATACTTGTTTTAATAATTATATTATCGCTTACCCATTTATTCCAAATACCGCTAATGCTGTTTTTATCCTCCTTGTTTATACTGATAAGCTGCGGTATTTCGTCGTCTATCGAAATGGCGTATTGCAACCCATTGGGTGTGTTATAAAAATTTAGGCTGGGGGAGCAATAGGTACTAATGGTAACACTGTCTTTACTGTAGGTATAAATGTCGTACTGCAGGTGCGGCGATGTTGGTGAAAGTGTTTGTTGGGGGGCGGTAACCGGAAAGCTGGTAATGGCATCGCCTGTGCGGCCATGGTCGGGCAACAGTGTCCACGTAATGGTAGCACTGTTAATAGCTTTTGTAAAATGGGCAGCTTCTATGGCAATGCCATAGCCTTTTTTTTCGTAAAAAAATGAGCCCTTTGTAGTAGTATTTATAGCAGTGGTTTTTTGTTTTAATATGGGTGTTTTTGTTGCCTTCAGGGCCATATTTTGAGGAAGCCATTTTAGCGTAGGAATGGTTTGTGCCTTGGGTTGTTGCCAACTGGTATATCCAATATGCTGCTGGCTCATCAGGTGGTTCCATTTGCCATTGTTTAGTTGGTGGTAGGCAACAGTAAGCAGCGAATCGTTGGTAAACAGTGTTTGTACTTTGGCTGCATATGTATTGGTATGGATACTTTTTTTAGCGTAAGCCTGTTTATTAAGCGCTGTATATAAGTACAGCTCATTTAAATTGGCACAGGCATGTACCGGGTGTAGCACCAATTGATAAAAAGCATTTTTGTATGCCGGTAACATACGGTTGTTTATTTGTGTTGCTTTTTGCAATAACAGGTTGTATTGTGTAACAACATTTTGCCATTCGTTAAAGTTATCCAGGCTATAAGTAGCTTCATCCAGTAGTTCTGGTTTACGGCGGCTGTTATACTTGCTGTACTGTGTAATAATAGCAGCAATATCTTTTGCATATTGTTTTCCAAATTGTGCAGCACTCCATTGCTGAGCATACTGCTGTAAATTGGCCGGTCCAATTTTTTCGGGATTCCAGGCATAGTCTAAAAAAAAGCTGATGGGGTATTCCATGGGTTTAATATCTCCCACATTTACAATCCATATTTGTTTTACCCGGTGCTCATAGGCTAAATGCATTTGCTCCCATACCCTTGGTATGGCGTTGGTGTTAATCCATTTATAATTCCTGGGGCCTCCCACATAATCAAAATGATAATAAATACCATACCCTCCTTTACGGGCAGGGCTTGTGGGGTGGGGTAATTTGCGCAGGTTGCCCCAGTTATCATCGCATAGCAGCAGGGTAACGTCGTCGGGCACCTGCATGCCTTTATCATAATAGTCTTGCACTTCTTTGTACAAAGCCCATAGCTGTGGTGTTTCGCTGGCTGGCCTGCCTGTAACCTGTTCAATAAGTTGCCGCTGATCTGTTACAATCCTTTCTAGTAAAGTGGTGGCTGTTTGCTGGCTCATTGGTTCATCTCCATCTCTCCTCATGCCCACGCTTACAATTTTTTCATTTGTAGCACGCTGTATACCTGCTCTCCAAAATTCTTTAAGCCTTACTTCATTACTATCGTAATTCCAGCGGCCTTTTCCATACCGCCGCCATTCATCGTGGGCACGCATTAATGGCTCGTGGTGCGATGTGCCGATAACGATACCATACGCATCAGCAGTTATTGCGTTTAGCGAATCATCATCATAAAATGCATTGCCCCACATAGCAGGCCACAAGTAATTTGCTTTAAGGCGTAGCATCAGCTCAAATACTTTTTCGTAAAACAGGTGATTAAAACCACCGAATTTTTCTTTGCTCCAGCTGCTTAAGCAAGGAGCTTCGTCGTTAATAAATATGCCACGATATTTTACTTTGGGTGCGTCGGTAATGGTTGCATTGCTGTTGATATAAATATTTTGTTGTTTTGCCACCGGTACATCGGCCCACCAATACCAGGGTGATACGCCCATTTGTCTACTAACTTCAAAAGTTGCAAATGCGGTACCTCGTCTATCATTTCCAGTTATTACCAATGCTTTGGCTACACCTTTAAATGGATGCGATACAGTTTGTATGGTATAGCCCTCCCATTGCTGGGATGGTATTGTTTTTTTGATTTTTTTTTGTTGCTGCAGTTGTTGGATATAATACGATTTTTCAGCAGACCCAATAATAATAACAACAGGCTTGCCCTGTAGTGGAGAGTGGATGATAGAGGAGGGTTTAGATGTAACCGATTGCAAATCTGCAGCAAAAAAAAGGGCCGCTTTTTGCACCAGTGTATAATCGTTGCTATCAACTAAAATGGGCGCTCCGCCCAGCGGGTAAGCCAGCTGGTTAGCAGCGGTAACCAGCAGCTGTGCTTGTGTGCAAAAAAAGTATGTTACAAAAAGTACGCTTAGTACAATTCTTTTTTTCATACCGCAAGTTGATGGGTGTACTTCCAAAAAGTACCCCAGTTAGCAAATCAATTAGTTGATGGTATTAAAAACCAATACTGTTGCCACCATCTACCGGCAACACTACTCCAGTAACATATTTAGCGCCATCGCTGGCCAGGTACAATGCGGCCGCCGCAACATCCTCTGGCTGGCCCATATGGCCCATTGGTGTACGATTAAATACTTTGGCTTTTCTTTCGGGGTCGCTGTTTAAAGCAGTTTCCGTCATAGCGCTGTATATAAATCCGGGTGCAATAGCGTTTACCCGTATGCCATTGGGCGATAGTTCGGTAGCCATAGCCCTGGTAATTCCATCAATGGCTGTTTTGCTGGCGCTATAAGCAATTACTTTTGGTAAGCCATATTGTGCCGCCATGCTGCTGATATTAATGATACAACCGCTGTTGCGCTTTAGCATATCTTTTACTACCTCCCTGCTAATACTAAATACTGCTGTTACATTGGTGGTAAGTATGCGTTGAAACTCCTCGTCAGTAACCTCGGTAAATGCTTTTTTTTGATTGATGCCTGCATTGTTTACCAGTATGTCTACCTGGCCAAATGCTGCTATTATTTCCTGCACCAATACTGGTATGGCCGAAAGGTTGCTTAGGTCGCAAACTTTATAAAAACAACTATTACCCAGTTGTTCACTGGCTGTTTTTAATTTTGCTTCATCCCTGCCTACAATAATGGTTTGTATATTATTTTGTGTAAAAGCCTTTGCAATGGCTAATCCTAGCCCGGTGCCGCCGCCTGTTACAATAGCTGTTTTAGTCATTTAGTTAATTATTTATTACAGTACCGGCTATTGCCCACTGTTTATTTTTTATTAGTTGCCAGGCGCAAATGGAAAGCGCAGGCTTTGATAATAGGCTAGTGTTTTGCCGGGTAGTTCATGCCGTTCGGGTATCGGCATTTTGCTAAACGTTTGAAAATACAGCAGGCAGGCATTGCGCCACCATACAGCTTCTTCGGCCTGTATATCCAGCAGCATGCTTACCTGGTTAAATCGTTCTGCATCAATTTTTCCTTGTTGCTTTTGCCATTCTGATTGCATCCATTTTACTGCAGCTGTACCACTGTAATATTGATGGCACAATTCATCCCACAAGCTGCGGCCGCTTTGCATAAGTTTTGTCCAATTAGCATGGTGAAACCAAAGCAAGTATTTTTCATCACAGGTTTGTACGTACTGCCATTGCAGGCGTACCTGTGGCTGGTATTGCCCAATGGCATTGCTGCCGGTTTCGGTTCTGTTAAAACCAATACCTGCGCTATCTGCCTTATGGTAATACACGGGGTTCCATTCGGGCCTGTTAAGATTGTTTACCCATGGTGCTGGCCCATAATGATGCCCTGTATTCATTATATGATGTAAGCCCAGTGGTGTCATATAGCTTACCAATATATCCCTGCTTTTAAGCAAGATGTTATTGGTGCTTTTAATAAAAGCGGCATCGTTGGTAAAGGTCATTTTTAGCCATTCATCTGCAATCGTTTCGCTACTTAGCTGATGATTCCATGCCAGGCGGCCCAGGGCATACCAGTTGGCTTGCGCCATGGGGTGTCCACACCAGTTGAGGTCGTTGCCAATATTGGCAACCCCTGCAATGCCGTTTAGCGTATGCTGGTAAAGTGAGCCATCTATCACCTTGGCTACGGTGCTGCCTTTTCCTTTGGCGTAGGTATCGCTGTCTAGCACTTCTTTAAATAGCGGTGCCAGAAATACCCAATGCGTAGCCTGGCCCAGGTATTCCTGTGTTAGCTGAAACTCCATCATTACAGGTGTAGCAGGCATGGCGCCAAATAAAGGATGAAAAGGCTCACGGGGCATAAAATCAATAGCGCCGTTTTTTACTTGCAGTAGTACATTTTTATTAAACTGCCCATCCAGTGGTACAAAATCGGTGAAGGCTTGCTTATGCCTGTCATCAGCGTTTGCAGTACTGTATACAAATGCCCTCCAAATTACTATACCATTATAAGGTGCTACTGCATTGGCCAGCATATTAGCACCGTCGGCATGGGTTCGTTTATAATCCTGTGGCCCCGGCTGTCCTTCACTGTTAGCCTTTACTAAAAAACCGCCAAAATCTGGTATCAACGAGTAGATAGCAGCAGCTTTTTCTTTCCACCAGCTTTGTACTTCTTTGTTTAATGGGTCGGCAGTGGGCAAATTGCCTATCTCTATAGGGGCGCTAAATCGGGCAGTAATAAAAACTTTGATGCCATAGGGCCTCAATACATCTGCAAGCGCTTTTACCTTTAACAAGTAAGGGGCCGTAAGGATGGTAGCATTGGCATTAACATTGGTAAGCACTACTGCATTAATACCGATAGAAGCATTGGCCCGTGCATAATCAATATATCGTTGGTCGATATAGCCCGGCAGGCGGTGCCAATCCCAAATTGAAAAACCAGCATAACCTCTTTCAACAGTACGATCGAGATTATCCCAATGATTAAGCATACGCAGTGTAAGCCTGGGTGCAGAAATGATAGCAAGGTTATTAACCGGGCTGTTTGTTTGCAACAACCTTAAGTAATGAAAAACGCCGTACAATACCGCTACATCAGTATTGCCGGTAATAAAAGTTTTGCCTCGTAAAGTTTTAATAATAAAACCTTCTTTGCCGATACTTGCCAGTTCGCTGGCAGTAACCACCGTGGATAAAGCTGCAGCAGAATTGGCCGTGCCTGCAATAAATGTGCTGGTAGTGAGGGGATCGGTTACAATGCTATTATGCATGCCCGTAAGCATACGTATTGCATTGTATAATTCATTGCGGATGATAACGGCAGTAGCCGTATGGCCAGTAACTGCTACAGCAGACAATTGTTTTTTAGATTGCTGTAACAGTACTTTATTATCAATAGGCCGATACTGCAGCCAAAGGTTATAGCCCTTATCCGCCCGAGCAAATGAGTAAAAAAATAATAAGAGTATCGTAACTATTTTTTTCATGTAATTAGCAAAGGGTATTTAACCCTTTTTAAGCGACGATTTGCGGATTATTAAATCGGATTTTACAATGATGGTATTTGTTTGAGAAAGATTGACTTCGCCTTTTAAATGTGCAATCAGGTTACGGGCAGCAATTTCACCAATATCAATGCCCGGGTAATTGATGGTAGTTAATTGTGGCTCAATAATTTTACTAATGGCATCGTTGTTAAACCCTACAATGGCAATGTCTTCTGGTATACGTACCCCATTTTCTTTAAGGGTTTGCATGCATACGGCAGCCGAAAAATCGTTGGTTATAAAAGCTGCGTCTGGCATTGGGCTCATGGCCAGAATTTGCAGGGCCGCTTCCCGGCCGCACTTTTCACTCAAATCTTTTATTAATACAAGGTTGTCGTTAAACTCAATGCCACTATCATACAATGCATCTTTATATCCCCTGAAACGTTGAGTATATACATTGCGATTAAGGCTGGCAGTTACTAATACAATACGCTTGCATCCCTGTTCTATTAAATGCTGTGTAGCCTGGTAGCCATTTTTATAGTTATCAATCACCACTTTGGCGTTATCAGAATTTTCTTCTACCCGGTCAAAAAATATAACCGGTATGTTTTTATCAAAAAAAGGTTGAAAGTGATGGAGCCCTTTGGTATCAAAGGATAAAGAGGCAATAATACCGTCTACCCGTTTGTGAAACAGGTTGAGTACGTTGGCCGTTTCTTTTTTAAAACTTTCGGAAGAGTGGGTAATGATAAGATCGTACTTAGCTTCGGTACTTACTTTTTCGATACCTGCTAATACCGAGGTAATAAAATTACTGTTTAGCTCATGTACAATTATGCCAATTGTATTTGTTTTTTGTTTGCGAAGATTGCTGGCAAAATTATTATGCCTGTAACCAAGTTCTTTTGCAGCATCTTGTATCTTTTTTTTTGTGCTTTTGCTTATAGCGGGATGGTCTTGCAGTGCCCGGCTGATGGTAGCTGTGGAAAACTTCAGTAGCGCTGCTATATCATAAATTGTTACTTCCTTTTTCTCCTTCATAATTCGCCTGGTTTGCTTTTTTACAATTTACGTGTTGAGGATGCTCTTGTTAAAAGTGACGACCGCAGTATAATCCGGTTGGTATTTTTGATGGTATCATCACCCTTTAACAAATTAATAAGACAGGTAACCGCCACTTCGCCTATTGAATGACCCGGATAGTCTACAGTGGTAAGTGCGGGCTCTACCATACGGCTTACGGCATCGTTATTAAATCCTGCAAATGCAATGTCATCGGGTATTTTTATACCCTGCTGTTTTAAGTGTACCATACAATGTACGGCTGACATATCGTTGGCACAAAAAACAGCATCAGGCCTGTCTTTTTTTGGCATGCCAAGTATATATTCAGCTGCATTTATGCCATCCTGTTCTTTTAAGGCGCTTACATACAGGTAGGGCTCATTAAATAAAATGTTGTTTTCCTGCAAGGCTCTTTTATATCCTTTTAACCTATCTGCATATACATCCCTGTTAAGATTACCAGCAAGGTGCATAATTTTTTTGCACCCTTGCTCTATCAGGTGCCGGGTAGCTTTATAAGCGGCTTCTTCATTATCAATTACCACCGATGTACTCTCTACCCCAGGAAACGAGCGGTCAAAAAATACCACGGGAATGTTACGGTCAAAAAAAGGTTGCAGGTGTGTAATATCTGTAGTGTCTGCACAAATAGAAATTAATAATCCATCCACCCGTTTATTAAACATTGTGTTGGCATTGTTTTTTTCAAGCTCATTTTTTTCAAGCGACTGACTGATAATGAGGTGATAGTCTTCTTTACTGGCCATATCTTCCATGCCAGCCAATACAGATGTCATAAAATTACTGTTTAGCCGAGGCACAATAATTCCAATGGTTTGAGTGCGCTTGCTGCGAAGGCTGCTGGCAAAATTATTATGGCGGTAGCCCATTGTTGCAGCTTTATCTAGTATTCGCTGAACAGTATGTTTATTTAATTGAGCGCTTTTTTTTAATCCCCTGCTTACAGTAGCTGGCGACAGGTTAAGCTCACGGGCGAGATCGTAAATGGTAACATATTTATGCATAGATAAAAACAGGCAAGTCTGATTTATGCTGTAAGGTAAAATAATTTTTTAAAAAATTATTGCAATCGGTTGCAAATTTAAAAATATTTCCTACATTAGCTTTCAGAATTGAATAGTTGGGGTAGGTTTTTAATAATAGCGGCTGTAATAGTTGGTATTATTGACTTTAATAAATTGCTGGATTTGCTTTTTGACCTTGCAAGGCTTATCCCAGCTTTTAGGCTCAAGCATTATAGGCCGGTACATCCGGCGTAAAATGCATTTTTTTTACCCTGATTATGTAACCGATTGCAATAAATCCCCTTCATTTATTTTATGCTGGGGTAAACTAAGCTGCTAATATGAAAAAAATGCTTGCAACACCTGCATTAGTGCCATCCTCAATAACAAAATTGTTTTGTTGCGGCTTTGGGCATACCGGTACCGGGCAGTACCTGTCTCTATCAGCTTCACTCTTTTTTAAAACTATTACCGCACAAGCATTAACAGCGTTACAACTGCCTGTAAGCCGGGCTATTTATAGCCAATTATTTTTTACTGCTTTTAACCAATCATCATAACTGTTTTAAAACTTAAAAAAACCTGAATTGACTATGCCAAACAACATTTTAAGCCGGCGGTTTGCACCTGTACGAGTGCCGGCTATTACATCACTTGCATTGGTTATACTGCTGCAGGTAATGTGCATATCCACAG
>JBDKJT010000100.1:0-5220 GCA_039796475.1 Bacteroidota bacterium
CATAAGTGAAATCTGCATTAGGGTTACCAATGATGGTACGATCGTTTGCATCGATTTTGTTATCGCCGTTCATATCAGCATATTTAAACCTGCCTGGAGCAGCGCCTTCTTGTGCTGGAGATTTAGAAACATCACCTGCATCCTGGAATAAACCTAACACTTTGTAACCAAAGAAGGTGTTGATAGATTCACCTACAATATTACGAGTGATAGGGCCACCGATACGGTTAGATTCGCCTACTGGGCTGTTGTATTCAAAGAATTTCAAACCATCATTAGTGATAGATTCAATCCTGTTTTTGTAAGTAGTAAAGGTTAAAGTAGAGGTTAAACGCAGGTCTTTTGTAATGTTAGCCCTGTTTTCAATCATCAGGTCGATACCCCAGTTTTTCATGCTACCCACATTTTTGAAAGATGGGTTGTTAGCACCGGCTGCACCGCCAATAGCTTGGCCAGCTGGGTTGTATAACAAATCTTCAGTTTTTTTAGTGTAGTAGTCAAACACGATTGAAGTTGAGTTATTAAATAATACCGCATCAAAACCAATGTTTGAAGTGATACTTTTTTCCCAACGGCCACCGCTGTTACCCACAAAAGACAGGTAAAAACCTTCTAAAGCAGAGCTTTGAGCAGCAGTTAAATCGTACCAAGAGCTACCACGTGCACTTGAGAAAGTGGTAAAGGCGTTAGAGCCAGGAGCAGCAGCCTCGTTACCCATTTTACCCCAGCTTCCACGGATTTTAAAGTCGTTAATCCAGTTGATACCGCTCATAAATGCTTCCTGAGATACTCTCCAACCAGCTGAGAAGCCTGGGAATGTACCCCATTTGTTAGGATCAACAAATTTTGAAGAACCATCTCTTCTTACAACAGCGCTAAACAGGTATTTTCCATCAAATGAATAATCTGCTTTTGCAAAGTAAGATTGCAGTGTACCGGGTGTGTAGATTAAGCTACCACCAACATTTTGTACACCACCATTTTGCAGGTTAAAGAAAGGCAGGTAGTTATAAGCATAAAAACCAGTTCCAGTTGCATTCATCTGGCGACCAGTAAATTTCTGTGCTTCTGTACCTACAGTAGCATTCACGTTGTGTTTGCCAAAAGATTGTTTGTAGCTAACTTGGTTGGTCCAAATCCAGGTATTTGTTTTAACAAAACCTTCTTGGTATGTTAAGTTAGGTGCATTTTCACCATTCTCATATTCATACCATGGGAATGAATAGTAGTTAGTGGTGTTATTGGTTCCACCAAAGCTGGTACGAGCAGTAAAGTGACCAAGGAAGTCAACCTCTGCATATACGTTACCAAAAATATTGATGTTGTTGCCACGGTTGTTCCTGTTACGGTACAATGAAGCAACTGGGTTTTTAGCATTACCAAAATTACCTAAGCCCCTGCTACCTACGTTACCGGCAAAATCGCCTTCACGAATGGTGTACACTGGCTGTATAGATAATGGCCTGAAAGTTTGTGCAATAATCGCACCTTCCTGGTTATTATCAGGAGAGTTAGATTCTGATGCATATACCTGGATGTTTTCACCAATTCTTACTGCTTTGGCAATATTAAATTCACTATTTAACCTTACAGTATATCTTTTAAAGAAGTTGTAAAGGGTGATACCTTGTTGGTTAAAATAGTTAGCGCTCAGCATTACTCTTGCAGCATCAGAAGCTGATGATAAAGAGATGTTATGATTTTGAATAGGTGCGTTACGAGTTGCTTCATCAAACCAGTTGGTACCTTGCTTGTTAGCAGGAACAATGATATAAGGAGAGTAACCAGCATCACCCAAACGGCTGTAATCTAAATTGTATAAAGAAGGATCCACTTTAGGGTTGCCTTCAAAAATAGGTACACCGGTAAGGTTGTTAGATGGAGGCAGGATGTTACCAGCATACAGGTAGTCTGGTAAAACTGGGGTAGCACCGTTACCATAAATAGAACCATTGGTAGATAAACCACTGTTTTTACGAGCTAAAAACAATAAGTCAGCTTCTTCCTGAGCATTCAGCAGGTCGAAACCTTTACCAGGATTAGAAGAACCGTAGTACATATCATAAGATACGTTAACGCCTCTTTTTTTACCTTTTTTAGTGGTTACAACAATTACACCGTTAGAACCACGTACACCATAGATAGAGGCAGAGGCAGCGTCTTTTAACACTTGCATGCTTTCGATATCATTTGGGTTGATACCAGAAATGGTGGTAGATTGTACACCATCAATTACATACAATGGATTGTTGTTGTTAAACGAACCTAAACCCCTGATTCTTACAGAGGCTTCAGAACCGGGGATGTTGTTTTGAACAACAGTTACACCCGATGCCCGGCCTTGTAATTGTGATGCAGCGTCACTTGAAGGCTGTGCTTTTAAATCGCTAACGTTTACAACGGTTACAGCGCCGGTAATGTCTTTTTTACGCTGGCTGGTGTAACCCAAAACTACCACCTCGTTCAGGTTGGCTCTTTGTTCTTTTAATGCAATTTCAAGATTGTCTTTACCGTCTACTCCTATTTCGGTTGTTTCAAAACCTACATAAGATACGATCAGTGTACTGTTGTTTTTGGGTACCTGGATGTTGAATACGCCATCCGCCCCGGTAGACGCAGCAACATTTGTTCCCTTCACGGAAACGGTAGCTCCAAATACAGGTTTGGAGTCAGGCCCTGTAATTTTCCCAACCACCTTTCGTTGTGCATGGGCGTAGGAAAAGAACAACATTAGGAGAGTGGCCATACATAGCCGGCGTGCAGATAATTTAGCAAGCATTTTAAAAGTTGTTTTGGTAAAATAAAATGAGTTACAATATCCCCGGTAAAACCTTACTAGAGATTATCAAAATTGATTTTATTTGTGAGAATATGGTAATATTATTTTTGCAGATACACATGTTTTTTTAACAGAAATTTTAACAAATAGCCTCCCGGGGAATACCCGTCCATTGCTAATCGCTTAATATTGAATTTTTTTTATCAATTAGCCAATCTTGCTGAAAATTTTTCAGCAATGATATTTTTTTAGCTTTTTGCATTTACAATACTTTAAAATTTGACTGAACCACCCATCTGGCTCAATAAAAAACCCGGTAACTAAAGCTACCGGGCGTACAATTTGTATACTTAACAAAAAAAGAAATCTTAAAGTCCTGTATTCATGCTTTTACTTCGTTTGCCAGCCAGCGAGGGATCTAATTCAATTGCCTGGTCACACATGGCTTGTCCTTTATCCTTTTCGCCCATTTTTTGAAAACAAAGACCAGCCTGGTATAATGCCTTTCCATCCTTCATGTCCATTTCCATCAATTTTTGGCAAAAATCCAACGACTTGCTGTACAACTTTTTTTGATAAAAGGCATCTGCCATATCTCTCAACAATTGTTTATCGCCGGGGCGCTTTGCCACCAGTTCGTTTAATAACTGCTCCCCCTCTTCTGCTTGTCCGGCATAAATACAGGCATAACCAAGGTTTTCTATATAGTCGCTTTTTTTAGGATAGCCTTTTTCGGCGGCTTTTTTAAACATTACTACGGCATTGTTATAATCTTCTAATGTATAATACAATAGCCCCAACTCATACATCCAGGCATTTTTATCTTCATTTAATGCAATGGCTTTTGTATAAAATGGTACGGCTTCTTTGTACTGCTCCATATCCAGGTAACTACGGGCAATGATATAGGTAGCGTCTGCATCTTGTGGATTTTTTGACAGGTAACTCGTTAATCCTTTAATAGCAGCGCCATAATCCTCCTCGTGGTAGCTGCTCATGGCAATGATTTTTTCGGCATTTAAACAATTACTGCAGCGGGCGGCCATTTGTTTAGCTTTGGCAAATTGCCTGTAATTATAATATAACTCCATTAGCTCGTTGGTAGCTTGCACATTGGCAGGGTCGATGTCGAGTACTTTAGTAAAATGTTGCAGGGCGTTATCGGTTTTACGCATTTCTAAGTTTACGTAACCGTTTTCCAGGTAGGCCTCTTTATACTGTGGGTTAAACAGGATGGCTTTATCCAGCAATTTAGATGCTTGCAAATAATGCTTTGCAGTTCTTTCTTCTATCCCTTTTTGAAAATAAAATGTTGCACTATCAGTTTGTTGTGCAGGTGCATAAGTAAGTGCCATTATAAATATGGCCATCATCTGTAGCTTTTTCATAGGTACGGTTTTGCAAAAATTATTCCAGACTTTAAATACGGATTAGCCTAGTATTATTGCAGCTAACGCTGGTAAATGACAGTTTATTTCGTATTGAGTGGTGTTTTTATCAACCAATATGGCCTGCGGCGATGGGTTGTATACATTGCCGGTTCCGTAATAACTTTGATTATCACTGTTAAACAACTCTTTCCAATCTTTTTTTCCGTTTACATATACTTTCCAATCCAGCCTTACAACCGGGGTAGTGTTTAAAATAACCAGCACATTATCTTTTGCATCACTTCCTTTGCGTAGATAAACCATTACCCCTTCTGATCGGTGGTTTAAATCTACCCACTCAAATCCATCGGGGCTAAACTGCAACTGGTGCAGCGCTGGCAAGCTGCGGTATAACCGGTTTAATTCTTTTACACAGGCCTGCATCTTTAAGTGAGGGGCAAATTCCAGCAGCTCCCAGCTAAGTTCTGTTTTGTAATTCCATTCGGTGGTTTGCCCAAACTCGTTACCCATAAACAATAGTTTACCACCCGGGTGGGTAAACATATAAGTATACAACAATCGAAGGTTAGCAAATTTTTGCCACTCATCCCCCGGCATTTTATATATCATCGGGCTTTTGCCATGCACTACCTCATCGTGGCTAAGGGGAAGCATAAAGTTTTCATCATAAAAATACATCATGCTAAATGTAAATTTGTTTTGATGGTGCTGTCGAAAAACAGGGTCTAATTTAAAATAGTCGAGTGTATCATGCATCCACCCCATCATCCACTTCATCCCAAAGCCTAACCCGCCAGTAAAGGTTGGCCGGCTTACTTTTGGCCAGTCGGTAGCCTCTTCGGCAATGGTTTGTATATCCGGAAAATCTCGGTACAGGCATTCATTTAAATCTTTAATAAAAGCAATGGCCTCCAGGTTGCCATTACCCCCAAAAGCGTTGGGCTCCCACTGGCCTTCGTTTCTTGAGTAATCTAGCCGTAACATAGAGCTTACAGCATCTACCCGTATACCATCAATATGAAATTTATCTAACCAAAACCTTGCACTGCT
>JBDKJT010000101.1:0-10520 GCA_039796475.1 Bacteroidota bacterium
AAAGGCTTTTGAGGCGCTGGCATTATCCCAGGGCATCCCAACTTCTACCACCATCACCTCTTTATTATAGCGGCTTACCATATCATTCATATTTACAAGGCACTGGTTGTTAATGGCGGGCCAGTTGCCTGCCGCAGGATATACCGACATCCCAATTACATCAAACCGGGCGCCGTTGCTTACAAGGCCCCCAATATTCCATTTAAACAAATCATTATCCCAGCCGTTTGATACATGCACAATTACTTTGGCAGTTGCAAATACAGCTTTCACTGCATCATACCCGGCATTAATCATTTGGGCGTAATTACCCATATTAACAGATGCTTTTCCTTCGGGCCATAGCATGCCATCGTTTGTTTCGTTACCTACCTGCACCCATTCGGGTGTAATACCATTGTTTTTTAATTGTGTAAGTACGCTGGTAGTATGTTGCTTAATTGCCTCCAGCAATTCGGTTACCGAAAGGCTTGCCCATGCGGTTGGTTTGGTTTGTTTACCGGGGTCGGCCCATGAATCGCTGTAATGAAAATCAATCATAATTTTTAACCCTGCAGCTTTTGCCCTCAGGGCTTTGGCCAGCACATCGGCTGTATTATTCCATGCAGGCGAGGGGTTAACCCACACCCGCAGACGGATGCTATTCATCCCAAGCGCTTTCATCAATGCCATGCATTCTGTTTCGGCACCAGCACTATTGTAAAGCTTTTTGCCAGCCGATTCCATTTCGGTTATCCAGCTTACATCCGCCCCTTTTGCAAAAAAACTGGTTGGCTCCGGTGGTGGAACGGGCACTGGTTTGTTATCCTCTTTTTTGCAGGCGCTGGATAAAAGTGCCAGCAACGCCATACCTGTTATTAATTTTTTCATTTGGTACCATTTTTTGATGTAATGTTTGCTGCCCGGGCTTTTACCTTTCGATATTGCAAAGGTATAGGCCTGCGGTACACTTGTTGCGATTATTCAAACTTAAAAGTGTAAGCTCCATCACCGGCGCTTAAATCCAGTATTACTTTGTAGTTGCCTGTACCCGGCGCATCAATATTATTACCTGCCCAGTTGGGCGGACCGGCATATATAAGCTTGCCCTCGTTGTTTACCTTATAGCTTAAATCGTAGCCGCCATTGCTGGTAAACACCAGTTTATTACCGGCGGTAAAAGATACATTTTCTGCCACCAATTGTTTAGTGGCGGGGTTATACAACATGGGGGTGGCGGCAGTGCTCCATCCATTATGATCGCCAGATACAAAAAATTGTACCGGGGTATAGTTAATGGTTAGTGCATTAATATCTGCATTTACCTTCATGTAATTGGGCGTGGGTGTAAGCCAAAGGTTGCCACCACCTACAGCCATGGTTGTGCTGCTGCTACCCCAGCCATAAATAGTGCCACTGCTAGCATCAATTAGCTGAAATGCATCTCCACCCCAACCATCGGCATTGGGTAAATTTAAATAGCCCTCGTACTTACCATCGTAATTGGGCGATGCCAATACATAGCCTTTGGTGCGTACAGATGGGGTTACCCAGCTATTGCCGCCCTTTACCAATAATGCCGGAAACTCAACGGCGTAGGTGGTAACTGTTAAATCTGCCTTGGCAGCATATAAATACACATCGTTACTTAGCACCGCTTTTACCCTTACCTCCAAAATGCCGGTGCTGCCAGCAGCTATACCTTCGCCAATAGCCAACTCATTTACCACAGCACCGAGGTATTTTAGGCCGTTGGCAGTACCTACATTTACTGTCTTTGGATTAGTAAAATCAGATCCGGCTTTAGCAATTTCTACTGTGTAGTTAATGGCTGCTTTAAAGCCAAAGTTGGCCCTCGACCAGCTTACTGTAAGTACACTATCAGCAGCGTTTGCATTGGTTAATACCAATGTGGCGGGACTAAGTGTTACCACGGGAGCGGTACCACTACTCATGGTTACCTGTTGCATATCTTTTTTACAACTGTATAAAACAAAACAGGCGGCCAGCAAAAAAATGATGTGGTTAATAAATTTCATACAATGATTTTAATTGATTAATAACCCTGGTTTTGCTGCAGGTTAGGATTAGAAGAAAGATCGGTAACCGGTATGGGAAACAAGTTGTATTTGGCATCTACCGATCGGCCGTTAGCCACACCACCCTTCCAGGCCCACAGGTAATTGTTGCTGGTAAATTTTTCAAACCTTACCAGGTCGGTACGGCGATGGGCCTCGTAATACAACTCACGCCCACGCTCGGCCAAAACAAAATCGAGTGTAAGCTGGCCGCTGGTAATATTGCCATCTGGGCTACCCTTATACGCCCGGGTACGCAGCAGGTTAACATAGGTAAGTGCAGTAGCATTGCTGCCGCCAACGCCACCCCGTAGCACCGCTTCTGCATAAACTAGGTATATTTCGCCCAGCCTGAATAAGGGGAAATCAATATCCGTCCAGTTACCGTTGGGGTCGGCATTGGGTGCTGGGGCACCGCTACGTGTTTTATTCCGGTATTTGGTAGAGGAGTATCCATCGGTACCCATATATAGCTCTGTCATTATTTTGTTTTGCCCGGTGGTATAAAACTGGGCTCTTGTATCTGTTTCGCCAGAGGCGTCGGCAAACAAATCAACAAATTGCTGTGAATGCCTTAAGCCACCCCAATTACCATTGGTACCCGAAATACTACCGGGTACAGCAGCAGGGCCATGCGCCAGGTAAGTAGTGCCACCCCAGTTTTGCGTATACCGGGCATCGTAAGCGATGGTAAAAATATTTTCGTCGGTATTTAAATGATTATCGGCAATGGTAAGGTTACGATAATTAGGATGCAGGCTGTAGCCAGCTTGTATTACTTTAGTAGCATAGGTGAGGGCTTCGGTATTTTTTTCGGCACCGGTGTACACTTTGGCATTAAGGTATAGCCTTGCCATGAGTGCCCAAGCGGCGGCCTGGTCGGCCCGGCCATACTCATTGGTTTTAGCAGGCTTTAGTAAACTTTCAATTGCCTTTAATTCATTTTCGATATAGCTAAATAAGTTGGTACGGCTGGTTTGTACTGGTAAGCCGGTGGCAATGGCTGCGTTTTCATCTACAAAAGGCGGAGCGGCAAATAAATCCATTAACACCCAATACTGGTAGGCTCTTAAAAAACGGGCCTCTGCCCGGTAGTTTTTTATAGCATCGGCATCTGCCCCGCTAAAACCCCGGCTGCTAATTTTTTCGTCAGATGCCTGCCTGATAAAATCGTTGCACAACGTTATTTGAAAAAATGAGCGGTAGTACAAGCCACTAATGATAGGATTGCTGGACGACCAGCTCATTTCTTTCAGCCCCCTTATGCCAGCATCGTTTTGCCATGTCCAGGCAGCCTCGTCGGTGGTAAGCTCCTGCAAGTTCCAGTAAAGGCGCAAAAAATCGGAGTTGCCTTCGTCGGCTATTATTTGGGGCGATATATCGGGCGAGCCCGTACCACCTGTATTACCTGTTAATGCAAAGGCTCCGTATACTTTTGCCAATGCTTGCTTATACCCTTGTGCAGTGTTATAAACAGCATCGGCAGTAATATCGTTGGTGGGTACAAGGTCGAGTTTTTTGGTGCATGCTGCCAGCAATAACAAGCAAGCAGATAGCAACCAAAATGAACGGTTGAACTTTTTCATATGCAATGGTTTTCTTTTTTCAGTTTTATTAAAAATCTATGCCTACCCCTACCGAAAATATCCGGGGCCTTGGATACAAGCTATTATCTACGCCGCTGCTTACTTCCGGATCTAGCCCCTTGTATTTAGTAACAACAAATACATTTTGTATTGCCGCATTAAAGCGCAGGTTGGCCTTTTGGTGCAGGATAGCACCAGCGTAGTAGCCCAGGGTTATATTATCCATCCGTAAAAAAGAGGCGTTTTGTATGTAGTAATCACTTAGCAGGTTATTGCTATTGCCTTTAAACCCTGTTTGCAAATAATTAGCCGAGGCGTTGTACAATACTGTATTACCCAGTATTTGATTGAGATTACCTGTATTGCTGTATACATTGTTATATACATAGTTGCCAATACTGCTGCGTAATACAAAGCCGGCAGAAAATTTTTTGTAGCGAATGCTGGTGCTAAAACCCATAAACACATCTGCAACAGCGCTTTTGCTTTTGGCAAGATCGTCCTGGTTAATGATACCATCTTCATTTATATCTTCAAACACATTCTCAACCGGTTGTCCGTTGGCGTTATACACTTGCCTGTACAGGTTAAATGTATTGCGGCTATAGCCAACTGCTTGTATTTGCGAAAAACCACCACCAATGCCACCGGCAATACCGCCGGCTTGTATCCCTTTGTAAGCAGGGTCCTGCGGTACTACGGTTAAATTGGTAATCCGGTTTTTATTATACGTAAGATTAAAATTGGTTTCCCAGGTAAACGTACTGTTGCGTACTGGCTGTGCAGTGAGGTTAAACTCTATCCCTTTATTTTGCATACTGCCCACATTGGCAATAAAAAATGCCGAAAAATTTGTGCCCGCCGGCTGTGGTATTTGATTTAGCAGGTCGGTAGTTTCTTTTTTATACACATCTATACTACCTGTTATGCGGTTATTTAAAAAACCAAAATCAATGCCTGCATTGGTGGTGGCTGTTTGCTCCCACTTAATAGCAGGGTTGTAAGCACCGGGGCGGTACATTTGGTAGTAAGTGTCTCCAAATTGGTAGGTGGCATTAGGCGCACTTAAGGAATAAAACGACAGAAAATCATAATCGTTTATCCCATCTTGCTGCCCGGTAACACCATATCCTATCCTTAATTTAAGATCGGAAATAGTATTGCTGGCCGCTAAAAAAGATTCTTCTTTTATTTTCCATGCAAATGCTACAGAAGGAAACATCCCCCACTTATTACCTGGCCCAAACCGGGATGAGCCATCCCGCCTTAAAGTGGCGGTAAGCAAGTACTTATTATTATAATAATAGTTAAGCCGGCCAAAAAAGGATACCAGGGTGTTTTGTGGTTTATTAAAATCAAAGGCAGGATCGGAGTTGGGATATTTTTCTCCACGGGCATTATAGCTTGCATAATAGTATACAGTACTCAGGTAATTATTGTAGGAGTAACCAGCCGTAAAATCAATCTTGCTTTTGATGGCTTGTAAATCTTGTACATAGTTGAGATAAAAATCAAACACTGTATTTTGCCTTGTTTGCTTATAGCGGTTGTTTTGGCCACCTGCGCCACCAGCTATATAATCGGATGCTGCACTGTCTGACACATATACTGTACCTGTACCTCTCGATACATCATACCCCACATTAAGATTGGCCCTTAATGCAGGTAAAAAATGAAATTTATAATCAAGCTGCAAATTGCCGATACTACGTGCCGGGTTGCTTTTATCTACCCTTTGTTTTAGCAAACCCACAGGATTTCGGCCTGCCAGGTTTACCAGGCCCGTGGCAGAGCTGGCATCCCGCCACTCGTAATAGCCGCCAAACCGTCCATCGTTTTTATCGGAATACAACGGTTGTGTAGGATCGAAACTCACGGCGGCGCCTATGGCCGCTGTATTGGCAAACCGGGTGTTTTGCAAACTACCCTTCAGGTTAAAATCTACCTTTAAATGATTATCAAAAAAACTTGGGTTTAGTACTAATGCGGCAGCGGTACGCTGCAGGTTATCGGTAAGCAAAACACCATTTTGATTGGTATAACCCACCGACACTCGGTAAGGCAATTTTTTGATACCGCCACTAATGGTAAGGTTGTTATCGGTAGAGATGGCTGTTTGATAAATTTCGTTTTGCCAATTGGTATTGGCGGTACCCAGCATGGCTTTTTGAGCAGCATTACCATGGGTATTTACAATATCTGTTAGCTGGGCGGCAGTAAGCACTTGCACCTGTTTGGTAATGGCCGAAGCAGACAAGGTAGTGGTAAAACCCATCCGCAATTTGCCCCCAATACCTTTTTTGGTAGTAATAAGCAGTACGCCATTAGCGGCACGGGTGCCGTAAATAGCCGCTGCAGAAGCGTCTTTTAACACTGTAAACGATTCAATATCGTTGGGGTTAATAAAACTTAAAGGGTTACCGGCACCTGCAATAGCGTTGTTATCAAGTGGTACGCCGTCTATTACAATCAGTGGGTCGTTGCTGGCTCTTAAGGATGAGCCACCCCTGATGCGTATGGTACTGCCAGCACCCGGCTGTCCGCCATTAGAAATAACCGATACGCCGGGCAATTTGCCGGCAATCATTTGTTCGGGCGTAGTTATTTGCCCCTTTTGAAAATCTTTTGCGGTAACCGTGGCCACCGAACCGGTAAGGTCTTTCTTTTTACTGGAGCCGTACCCCACCACCACTACCTCATCCAGGCTGGCGGTATCAATTTTTAAAACAATATTGCCCAGCGCTAATGTGGTTACCTGCTGTTGCCAGCCCAGGTAGCCTGCTGAGCTAAACATCAGCACATCTCCATTAACCGCATTTACCTCAAAGCTGCCGGCTGCATTGCTAACAGCAGCAGCTTTACCTTTTACTTTTACAGTTACACCAGCCAAAGGCTTACCGGCAGCATCGGTTACTTTACCATTTACGGGGGTTTGCTGGGCTAGTACCCAAAAGGAGGTGCACAGCCCAATCAATAGCAGGGCCGTTTGTTTTAGCAGTCGTTTTTTTTGTTTCATTTGTTGGCAGTTTTTAAGCTTCGTTAACAGCCAACTAAATTATAAGCCCCGCTGGCGGCGGCTTTATCTCAGCATTCATAAGTTTGTTTCAATCGTTCAAAACCATTTTTTTATGAGTAATAGAAACAATTTTTCAACTATTTTTAAATTTTTACGATTGTAACACACATGCAGCAACCTGCTTTTATTGGCCGATTGTATTTTGCTTATTTTGTAACAGCCCTGTTATTAGCCGGCAACCATTGCCTGGCACAGCCACCCCGTATCAGCTTTAAAAAAATCAATATCGAAAATGGATTATCCAACAGCACCATTGAAACCATTTTTCAAGATAGCAGGGGCTTTATGTGGTTTGGAACCCGGGATGGGCTCAATCGTTTTGATGGATACCAGATGCTGGTATTTAAATACAATGCAGCCGACAGCAACTCGGTAAGTGATAGTTATATTACTTGTATTTATGAGGATGAGGCACATCAATTATGGGTAGGCACACTAAATGGGCTTAACCGGTTTAACCCTGCCACCAATAGCTTTACCCGCTATTACCACCAGCCTTTTAATAAAAATAGCCCCGTACACAACCATATCACCCAAATTTTAAATGCCGGCCATCAGAAAATTTGGCTGAGCACCCTGGGCGGTGGTATTAGCCAGTTAGATATTGCTCACCGGCAATTTACTCCTGTACCACTGCAAGCCGCCGGGCCTGGCACTAACCTGCACCTGCAGGTGTACAGTATGTTAAAAGATAGCAAGGGTAATTATTGGGCAGGTACCGAGGCCGGGCTGTATTTATATAATAGCCATACCGGTTTTATACCAGCGCCACTGGGCGAAGGGCAGCTCACAGCCAGGTATTTATCGGTAAGGGCAATAGCAGAGCAAAACAACAATACCTTATTACTGGGCACCAGCGATAACGGCTTAATACAATACAATACCCGCTACCGTACCCGGCAATGGTACACCCACGATGCCAATAATCCTTACAGCATCAGCAGCAACCTGCTGCGTGCCATCCATACCAGCAAACAGGGCCATATTTGGACGGGCACTGTAAATGGCGGGCTTGATTTTTTTGATACCAGCACCAAGCAATTTTTTAATTATCAATACCAGCCTGATAACCCGGCCAGCCTTAGCCAGCGTACCGTATCGGCCATTTACGAAGACAGGCAAGGGAATATTTGGATTGGCACCCACCGGGGTGGTATTAATTTATACATGCCCGGTATCGAAAAGTTTAACCTATACCAACAAAGGCCTACTGCCAATAGCCTTAGTTATAATGATGTAAAATGTTTTTGCGAAGATGCCCGGGGTAATATTTGGATAGGTACCGATGGCGGCGGGCTGAATGTATTTAACCACAAACAAGGCAGTTTTAAACATTATAAATACAACCACCAGGATGAAAAATCCATTGGCTCAAACGAAGTAATTGACATAACCCAAGACAGTGAAGGTAATATTTGGATAGGCACCTGGGGCGGTGGCCTGTGCCGCTACAATGCCAGCAGCAACAACTTTACCCGTTACCGGCAAAACGGCAACCAGCCTGCCCCCCGATATATACAAAACATATTTGAAGACAGTAAGCAAAACCTTTGGATAGCTACTTACTTTGATGGCCTGTACCTATTTAACAAAAAAAATAATACCTGGGCAAAACAACTAAAAAGCCCATCGGGTAGTACCGCACTAGCCGGAAAAAATATTTTATCACTGGCACAAGATAAGCAGGGCAATATTTGGATAGGCACCGATGACGGTGGGCTAAACCGGCTAGATGCCCTAACAAAAGAATACAGCCATTACTTTAACCCTGATGATAAAAAACCAGATATACGGGTGCTTTATGTAGATAGTAAGGGCACAGTATGGGTTGGCCAGTCTGGCCTGTACCAATACCAACCTGCCAGCAATCGTTTTGTACTATACCAAAATACGGCTGCACTTAACCGGGAGTTTATTAAAGGAATTGCAGAAGACAATGGAGGCAATTTTTGGATATCCAGCTCTAATGGCATTGGTGTGTTAAACCCTGCCAACAACAGTTTTAGAAAATACAATTCGGCGGATGGATTACAAGGCCTGGAGTTTGAGGCCAATGCGGTATTAAAAACCAACGACGGCCAATTATTTTTTGGTGGTATAAACGGCTTTAATGCTTTTTACCCGAACGAAATTATCAGCAACGCTTATATACCACCCGTATTTATTACTGACTTGCAGGTAAACAACAAGCCCGTTTTGGGCGGCGGCCAGCATTTGTATTTAAAACAAGATATCAGTTTTACCCAACAGCTTACCTTGCCTTACACAGACGCCACTTTTTCGTTTGGCTTTGCTGCTCTTAATTACACTGTTTCAGAAAATAACCAGTATGCTTACAAATTACAGGGCTGGGATAAAGAATGGATTAATGCTGGCAACAATACCCGGGCTTCCTACAGTAATGTAAGCCCGGGCACTTATACTTTTTATATTAAAGCATCCAACAACGATGGTGTATGGAATGACAAAGGAGCCCGTATTACCGTAACCATTCTACCACCATTTTGGCAAACCTGGTGGTTTAAAACAATACTATTGCTTACAGCTGCCATTGCCATTATTTATTGGTACCGCTTTAAACAAAAACTGGCCATACAACGGTTTGAAGAAAAAAAGAAAGAAGAGTTGCACCAACTACAATTACAGTTTTTTACCAATATCTCCCACGAGTTTAGAACTCCCCTATCGCTTATTGCCGGACCTATTGAAAAATTGATTAAAGAAAATCCAGCATCCGGCAATAGCCATACTTACCGGGTGATACAAAAAAATACCAACCGCTTATTACAGTTAATAAATGAGTTGATGGATTTTAGAAAAACCGCTTCGGGCATTTTGCAATTACAGGTAATGCCAGGTAACATACCTATTTTTTTACAAGAGCTGTCAGAAGAGTTTAGCGAAATGGCCCTGCAAAAAAACATCCATTTTAATATTGCATCCAATTATAATGGAGCCCACACCTGGTTTGACAGGCAGGTGCTTGAAAAGATTATTATTAACCTGCTTAGCAACTCCTTTAAATACACACCAAACAATGGCAGTGTAACACTAGAAGTATTGGATACCCTCAAGCATTTTACACCATTATTTAGCCACCAATTATTTATCAACAACGATTATAAAGCACAGCAATACATCTATTTTAGGGTGGCAGATAACGGCCCGGGTATTAGCGAAGATTCGTTACCGCATTTATTTGAAAGATACTACCGGGTTTCTGATAATCACTTAGGCTCTGGTATTGGGCTTGCCTTTGTAAAAAGCCTGGCACAATTGCATAAAGGCCTCATTTATGTTTACAGCGAAAAAAACAAGGGCACTGAAATAATTATTGGAATACCCTGCCAAAAAACAGATTATACCCACCTGGAAAAATGGCCGGAAGACAACAGCCGCAGGCTTAAGCTGGAAAGTTTAACGCCGGTAACAGTAAGCCATGTGCCAGCATTGTTACCGGCTGAAAACCAAGTACAACCGCCTACCTTATTGCATAGCATTTTAATTGCCGAAGACAATGATGAGCTGCGGCAATTTTTAACAGAAATACTGGCGCCCCAATACCGCATAACAGAAGCGATTAACGGAAAAGAGGCCCTTAATAAAATGCAAGATCAGCTGCCAGATATTATCATTAGCGACATTATGATGCCCGTAATGGATGGCATTAGCTTTTGCCGATTGGTAAAAACCAGTGTAGAAACATCCCATATACCCTTTATTATGCTTACCGCTAAAGATGGTACCGAGGCAAGGATAGAGGGTGCAGAAACGGGAGCTGATTATTATTTTTCTAAACCG
>JBDKJT010000102.1:0-8211 GCA_039796475.1 Bacteroidota bacterium
TGCAAATGACGCATGCCGGCAACCTGCTGGTGCCTGCGCTTATCCGCTACAATGGCAACTGGAAAGCCGCATTTAAAAAAAGAGAAAGAGGCGTGTTTACAGCCACCTTGTTTAATTTTAAAAATTAATTAGTGGCCCCTATGCATGTAGTATGCAACAATCAGCCAGCGTATCAGGCAAAGTTTTAGCCTTTATGCCTTAACATTAAATATTTATCAAAGTTGCCTGGTGGGCTTTTTTGCTTTATTGCCTTAATGTTACCTTTATCCCCTAAAACGATTATTGTCATGCAAAAAGAAGTGTATATCATCTCTGCCGTACGTACGCCAATGGGTAGTTTTGGTGGTAGTTTAAAAGCATTTTCGGCCACACAATTAGGTGCAGTGGCCATTAAGGGTGCTGTTGAAAAAGCAGGCATACAGCCACAAATGGTAAACGATGTATTGATGGGCTGTGTAATACAAGCCAACCTTGGCCAGGCTCCGGCACGGCAGGCCGCAAAATTTGCCGGATTGCCCAATGAGGTAAACTGTACCACTATTAATAAAGTTTGTGCCAGCGGCATGAAGGCCATAGCGCAAGCAGCGCAAAGCATTTTACTGGGTGATGCCGATATAGTGGTGGCCGGTGGTATGGAAAGCATGAGCAATGTGCCCTTTTACACAGACAGCCTGCGTTGGGGTAACAAGTATGGCAATACCAGCCTTATTGATGGACTTGCCAAAGATGGCCTTACAGATGTGTATGATGGTAAAGCCATGGGCAATGCTGCCGAATTATGTGCCAGCACTTGTGGCATAACCCGGCAGCAGCAAGATGATTTTGCAATTGAAAGTTACCATCGTTCGCAAGCGGCGGTTAACAGCGGAAAGTTTGATGCAGAAATTGTACCCGTACCCATACCTCAAAAAAGTGGCGAGCCCATTTTATTTGCAAAAGATGAAGAACCTTTTAATGTAAAATTTGATAAGATACCAGCATTAAAAGCAGCTTTTATAAAAGATGGTACCGTTACCGCTGCCAATGCATCCACCATGAATGATGGTGCCGCCGCACTGGTACTAATGAGTAAACAAAAAGCTGATGAGCTGGGCCTAAAACCCATTGCCAAAATTATAAGCTATGCCGATGCTGAGCAGGCGCCCGAGTGGTTTACCACCACACCAGCACTCGCTGTACCAAAGGCAGTGGCAAAAGCAGGGTTAAAAATGGAAGACATTAATTTTTGGGAACTGAACGAAGCATTTGCCGTAGTAGGTATCGAAAATAGCCGCAGGATGCAACTAAACCCGGCAGCCGTAAATGTAAATGGCGGTGCCGTATCACTAGGCCACCCGCTTGGTTGCAGTGGTGCCCGTATTATTGTAACGCTTATCAATGTACTCAAGCAAAATAATGCCCGTTACGGTGCGGCCGGTATCTGCAATGGCGGTGGCGGCGCCTCCGCAATGGTGATAGAAAACGCAGGATAAACGCTACAACATAATTATATATTACAGGGCATGCCAGCTTACAAGTGGGTATGCCCTGTTTGCTGTGGTATTGTGCAATAACGATTGTTTAAGTGTGCAGGCTGCATACAGCAACAAAATGCACTAACATTTAGGTAGTATGCAATAGGCAGCCATACTGCAACCGATAAAAATCCTAATCTTTGCAGTAAGGGGTGCTGCTATTTTTTAACAGCGCAGCAAAAAATCATGACAGCAGAAAGAACAGAAAGACTAGAGTCTGTATTAAGCAAACGCCAGCCCGGTATCACCGTGGTACTCGAAAATGTATTTGACCCTCACAATATATCTGCCGTAATGCGTACCTGCGATGCGATAGGCATACAAGATGTATTTATCCTAAGTAATAAAATGCCGCCGCATAAAAAATGGGGAGCCAAAAGCTCATCCAGCGCTGCTAAATGGCTTACCATTCACCAATACAGTGATGCACAGGCTTGCTTTGCTGAATTAAGAAAACGCTATCAAAAAATTTATACCACACACCTTAGCTCAGATGCGGTACACTTGCACCAGCTTGATTTAACCCAATCGGTTGCGTTGGTATTTGGCAACGAACATAGTGGCGTAAGCGAAGAAATTATTGCCATGGCTGATGGAAATTTTATCATACCGCAAGTAGGCATCATCAAATCGCTCAACATTTCGGTGGCTTGTGCTGTTAGCTTGTACGAGGCATACCGGCAAAAAAGTATGGCCGGGCATTATAGCCAACCACAGTTGCCAGCCACCCAAATGCATCAGTTGCGTACCAATTGGGGACTGATAGAGGATGCCATTTAGCAACACTTAACGTAAATGGATAACCGGTAACAATCGTAGCTGCATTACCGATAACTTTAGCATACCAAAATATTATTATGAAGCAACTGCTTTTACTAACTACGGTATTTATTTCGCTAACCAGCAATGCACAAAACAAAAAACCGCTTGACCATACGGTGTATGATGAGTGGAAAAGTATTGGCGAAAGGCTCATAAGCAACGATGGCAATTTTGTAGTATACACCGTAACTGCACAGGAGGGTGATGGCGAGCTGGTAATACAAAACCCGGCAACCCGTTATAAAAAAGTGATAGCAAGGGGATACAACGCTGTAATTACCGAAGACAGTAAATACCTTATTTGTAAAATAAAGCCTTTTTACAAAGACACCCGCCAGGCAAGGATAAAAAAAAAGAAACCAGATGAAATGCCTAAAGACAGCCTGGCAATTATACAACTGGGTAACGACAGTGTTTATACCAGGGCAAGAATAAAAAACTATAAAACTCCCGAAAATGGCGCTGGCTACCTGGCCTATCAATTAGAAAAACCGTTGCCAGATACCAGCAAAAAAAAGCCGGTACAGGATGCTGCCAAATTAAAAAACGAACAGCTGGCAAGGCTGGCAGATTCGATGGTAAAAAAATCAATCGATTCTATTAAAGGCAATATTACCACACAAGAGCTTACTGCTATTATACAAAAAGCCACCCGGCAAATTATAAAGGAAGGAAAAGACGAGCCCGATGCTGATGGCGATGATGCCCTTGCAGCCAGCAATACAGAGGGGGGCGAACTATTTATCCGCAATATCCAAACTGGTAAAGAAACCAGTTTTAAATCGGTGTCTGAATATCATTTTGATAAGATGGGTAACCGCCTTTTACTGGAAATACCAAAAAAAAATAAAGATAGCAACAGCAAGGCGATGCTGGTGCTTTACCAGCTTGCCACTGCCACCGCCGACACTATATTTAAAGGCTTTAACGATGCAAAGAATTTTGCAATGGATGAAAACGGCACCCAGCTAGCCTTTGTAGCCGAAAGAGACAGCAGCGAAAAATCGCTGGTAAAATTTTACAAACTTTGGTATTACCGGCTGGGGTTGGATAGCAGCATTTTAATAGCCGATAAAAATACAGTGGGTATGCAGCTTGGCTATACCGTTAGTGAGCATGCAGCTGTACAGTTTAGTAAAGATGGGCAAAAACTGTTTTTTGGTACAGCACCACTGCCCGTAGCAAAAGATACCACGCTGGTAGATTTTGAGCTGGCCCGGCTGGATGTATGGCATTATAAGGATGATTACCTGCAAACACAGCAATTAAAAAACCTGGATGCTGAGCTAAAACGAAGCCACCTGGCCGTATACCATACCCGTGAACAGCAATTGGTACAATTGGGCAGTACCGATATGGAACGTACCAGCCTGGTGGACGAGGGTAATGCCGATTGGATATTGGCACAAACCAATATGGGCAACAGGGTACAAGGCCAATGGCAGGGCCGCACTCAAAATACAGCCTACCTTGTAAATACACATACCGGTCAACGTACCTTAATTTTTAAAAACCTGTTTGCCAATGCAGCTGCATCGCCGGGTGGCAGGTTTGCCTATTGGTATAACCCCGAGGCAAAGCAATATTTTACCTACGAAATTACATCGGGCATTACCCGAAATGTTACTGAAAAAATACCCGTTGCCTTGTATGATGAAGAAAACGATATGCCCGATTTTGCCTCGCCATATGGCGTGATGGGATGGATGGATAAAGACAGTGCTTTGCTGCTGTACGATAAATACGAGGTATGGAAAACAGACCCCGCTGGTAAAGCTGCTGCACAGCTACTCCTGGCTGCGGGCCTGCAGGCCCGTAAACAAATGCTTACCTGCCGGTATGTAAAAACCAACCGGGATGAACGATTTATACCTGCAGCATCAGCACTCGTATTCAGGGTATTTGATAATAACAGCAAAAACTCGGCATATACCATTACGGGCAGTACAGCTCCTTACCAGTTTGCCAGTATACCATTGGCTCCGGTGGCAGTAAATGGTTTGATAAAGGCAAAAAACAGCAATGCTTTTGCTTTTACCAAAGAGCATTTTACAGCATCACCCGATATGTATTTTAGCGGCGTTGCTGCACCAGCTACCATATTTACACCCGAAAGTTTTGGTGATGCTGCAATGGTTTTATCTCATATCAATCCGCAGCAGGCAGCTTACAATTGGGGCACAGCCGAGTTGATTAAATGGAAAACATACAATGGTAAAACCACCAGTGGAATTTTGTACAAACCAGAAAATTATGATGCCGCTAAAAAATACCCGCTGATTTGTTATTTCTACGAAAAACTAACCGATGGCTTACATACCTACCATGCCCCGGCACCTACGCCCAGCAGGCTAAATATTTCATTTTTTGTAAGCAGGGGTTACCTCGTATTAGCCCCAGATATTGCCTACACAGATGGACATCCCGGCAACAGTGCCTACGATTATATTGCCAGCGGTGCCCGTGCATTGGTAAAAAATGGACTGGCAGATAGCACCAGAATTGGCATACAAGGCCAAAGCTGGGGCGGCTACCAGGTATGCTATCTGATTACCAAAACCAATTTATTTAAAGCGGCATGGGCGGGCGCACCTGTAGCAAATATGACGAGTGCTTACGGCGGTATACGATGGGAGAGTGGCCTCAATCGCCAGTTTCAATACGAAAAATCGCAAAGCCGTATTGGTGCCACTTTGTGGGAAAAACCACAGTTGTATATAGAAAACTCCCCCTTATTTCATTTGCCCAAAGTACAAACGCCATTAGTGATTATGCACAATGATGCAGATGGAGCCGTACCCTGGTACCAAGGGATAGAAATGTTTACCGGCTTAAGAAGATTGGGTAAGCCTGTATGGATGCTAAACTATAATGGCGAGGCCCATAACCTGGTAGAAAGACGCAACCGTAAAGACATTCAAATAAGAGAGCAGCAGTTTTTTGATTGGATGTTAAAAGGAGAAAAACCAGCTAAATGGTTAACAGACGGGGTGCCTGCTGTTGATAAAGGAAAAGATTGGGGGCTGGAGATAGAATAAGCAACATCTACAGGGTGGGGACAGACAGCTAACGCTGCCTGCCATTTTAAATTATCCCGCTTTAAAATTTCCACCCTGTAGTCACACAAGAGGTTGTTATGGGTTTCAGTTATGTAAAGTATTTTTTACAATTATTGAAACACAAAATTTAGTGTTTTATCTATACGCAGGGGGGGTGTTTTAACGGTATTTTATTTGCAGGCAGTATCGTAAGGGTAATATTAAAGCTGTATCAGCTGAAAGGGCGTGCCAGATTGGGTAAAAGCATTTTGCAGCCGCTCACTGTGTGTATCGGTAATTAACACCTGTCCATCATTTTGGCAACAAACCCAGTTAAGTAAATGCTGCATGCGGTGATTATCTAATTTTTCAAATACATCATCCAGCAACAAAAGGGGAGGCTGGGCTTTATTTATTTTTAATAATTCAAACTCTGCCAGCTTAAGGGCAAACAACAGGCTTTTGCGCTGCCCTTGCGATGCTATCGACTTAAAAACCTGCCCGTTTAGCTGTATGGTAATATCATCTTTATGTATACCACCATTGCTGCGCTGCAGGTAAAAATCTTTTTCTCTTACCTGGTTAAGCAATGCGTAAAAGTCGGTTTGATGCAGCTGGCTTTCGTACTGCAGGGTAACATATTCGCTATTATTTGCAATGGTTTTATAAAACTGTTGTACAAGCGGCAGCAAGGTATTGGTAAGCTCAGTGCGTTTTTGATAAATATATGTACCCGGTTGTACCAGTTGTTCGTCCAGTATTTCCAGCAAGGCCCAATCTGTTTTACCCTGCTCTGCAAAGCGTTTTAGTAAGCTGTTGCGTTGCAGCAATACCTTATTGTATTGTATCAGTTGCTGCAGGTAGCTGCTATCTACCTGGCTTAACAAAGTGTCTGCAAAACGCCGCCGCTCTTCGCTTGCCCCGGTAATTAGCTCAATATCATCCGGTGCAATCATCACCGCCGGAAATCTGCCAATATGTGCCGAAAATTTACTGTAGGCTACCTCATCAAGGTAAAGCTCTTTTTTGCCCGTGCCCCTGTAAATACATACAAGCTGATGAGGGCCATAAGTAGCCTCCAGCCTAAAGCCATCTTTGCCAAATGCCACATTCATGGCATCTGATTTTGTAAAATAGCTTTTAGTAAAACACAGGTAATAAATGGCATCCAGCAGGTTTGTTTTACCCATGCCGTTTAATCCGCAAATACCCGTTACCCTTTCAGTAAACTGAAAGCTGGTAAAATCGTAATTTTTAAATTGGGTGATGCTGATGTTGGATAGTAGCGCCATTGGGTGCAATATACTTACTTGGCCAATAGGCCTGCAAATGCCGGCGCAAAATAATGCAGGCTTATTTTTTTATTTTAAAATAGTACAGCTCTCTTTCGGTAACGGATACAGGCACCCCGTTTCGCCAGGTGGTTTTTTTTACCCAGTTTTGCTGGCGGTCGGTTTCGTATTTACTGGTATAGTTATCCAGTTCCTTTTCTTCTGCATCCAGCCAGGTTTCTTGTATAAGCCTGCCGGCAGCATCGTATTGGTAGCGAATGTGCCGGGTACTAATGCCTGCCTCATTTTTAACCAGTACCAGGGTAGTAAGCCCCTTGGCATCGTAGGCATAGGTAATGGTTTCGGTGATATGGTTGTTTTCAAAAGCGGTTTGCGCAACAATATTGCCCTGCTCATCGTAATGCCATTGTAATTGCTGTAAAATACTATCTGCATTACTGTACGATACAAGGCTTATTTGATTGCCCTTATCATTATAGTTGTATACTGCTCTTTCTTCTAACCCGCCATCTGCATTGTACCAGCTATAGCCGGTTTGCAACTGTTGCTGGTAACCATACAAGTATTTTGATTGTAGTTTGCCATCGGGCAGGTACAACAGCTGCTCCTGCAGCAAGCCATCGGCATTATACCGGTAACGTAATTTGGTACGCATGCCACCGCCCGGGTTAAATATATGTTGTTCCTGCAATTGGCCTGCTTTATCATAATTATAAGTGTGCCGGGCACGCAGGCTGCCATTTTTATTATAAATATTTTGCTCCAGCAGGTTGCCGGCGGCATTAAAGAGGTAGCTGCCATTTTCGTTTATACGTTCGCCCTTGCTAAGTTTACCAAAGTTGTCTACTGCAGCATAGCTTCGCAATATCATTTCCTTTACGGGGCCTTTTAAGTCGATGGCAGCCCTGTCTTTTTGTGTACGCTGGCTGATGGCGCACAGCGGCATTAAAATATACAGTACAATAAAATAGCTACAACGCATTATAAAAATTATGTGGTTAACAGCAATACGCCAAACAGCCGGGCTGAAAAATAGTAAAAAAATGAAAGCCATCTTTACCCGGCTATATTTTATCCATTGTTTTGATGGATGCGATAAATATACACCTCGTTGTTATTATAAACAGTGCGTTTTTCGGGAGCCATGCCAATTTTTTGTGCCACATTTTGCGATGGGGTATTGCTAAGGCTGATGATTGAAATAAGTGATTGAGCAAGCTTGTTGTTAAAAGCATAATCCCTGCAGGCGGTGGCCGCCTCGGTAGCATAACCAAGGTGCTGGTAAGCCGGCAACAGGGAGTAAGCAATTTCAAGCTCACTGGTGCCATCTACCTGCTGTACCAGCAAACCGCAATGCCCCACTAATTTACCGGTTGCCTGCAGCAGCAGCGCATTCATACCACCCAATTTATTTTGATACCTGGATAACTGCTTATCGTACCATTGGGCACACTCATCAGCCGGCAATGCTCTTGCAGCAATCCAGTATTTAAAGCTATCGGGGTGCTCAAAAAATGGCAGCCATTGGGCGCTGTGAGCCCGGTT
>JBDKJT010000103.1:0-5961 GCA_039796475.1 Bacteroidota bacterium
CGATGAGGTATTTAAACAATATGGCATCCATATCAGCAACGAGCAATATGCCACTACCACGGGCATGAGGGTAAAAGAATTTGTGATTTGGTGGTTTACCCATTTTAAAGTACCACTAACCAATGCCGCACAGGCCGAAAAAGATATTTGTAACCTTGTAGTGCAAAAAGTGCATACTAAGGGCAAACCCATGCCCGGCATACCACATATCATCAATTTTTTTTTAGAGCGTAATTTTAAATTGGGCCTGGCATCCTCCTCTGGGATGGACCTGATAGATGTAGTAGTAGATAAACTTGGTTTGCGGCAATACCTGCAGGCCATCTGCTCTGCAGCGCACCTGCCACAAGGCAAGCCGCATCCGCAGGTATACCTTGATTGTGCAGCAGCACTAAACAGCCATCCGCTGGAGTGCTTGTGTTTTGAAGACTCATTCAATGGCCTGATTGCCGCCAAAGCAGCCCGCATGAAATGCGTGGTGGTGCCTGCATTACACGATAGCAACAAACCAAAATTTCAGGCGGCTGATCTTAAACTATCATCGCTGCAAAATTTTAATGAGCTTTTATTGCAAACGCTACATTAATGGCTACCAGCTTGTTACAACCCTTATAAGCGATTATTTTAATAAAACGCTGCTATTTTGGGCTGTTGTATCAAATAAAAGCCTACGTTTGCTGCTTTACTTAATACAATACAAATTAAAATGAACAAAACACTAGGCACCGTTAAGTTTTTCAATACTGAAAAAGGATTCGGTTTTATCAAGCATGACGATTCTAACAAAGAAACCTTTGTACATGTAAGCGGCTTGATCAACAACATTAAAGAAGGCGACAAAGTTGAGTTTGAGTTGCAGGAAGGCCGCAAAGGCATGAACGCTGTTAATGTAAAACTGGTTTAATAATTATTACATATTATTGTTAATACTTGGTTACGGGCCGTTTATGACGGCCCTTTTTTTATACCTGCTTTTAACAATTAAACAATTTGTACAGCAGGTAGTTATTATAATTTTGTTATTTAAAATACTAGCATGAAAAAAAATATTTTACCCCTGATTTTATTGGCGAGTGTTATTGGCAGTCAGCCTGTGTTTGCACAAAGCAGCACCGGTAAGCTTAATTTATTAAAAGGCCAGCAATTGGCTGTACAAACCAGCATCAACTCTATTACTACATTGGATGTAATGGGCCAATCGCAGGAAATTATTTCTGATGCAAAGGGGGTTTTTACCGTACAAGTAAAGGACAAAAAAACTACTGGTTACTTAGTGGGCTCCACACTTACAAGGATGCAGGTAAAGGGCAATGTGATGGGCCAGGTGTTTGACTTTGATTCTGATAATAAGAAAGACAGGGACAGCTCAGAAATGGGCAACCTTGTAAAAAGCCAGTTGGGTACCGAAAAAGAAATAGAGATGAACGAAAATGGTGTAATTACAAACAACGCTGCAAAAGCCAATAACGATGCTGATAATATGATGTCGATGGCTGGCAATATAGCCGGCAGCGGTGATATGAGCAATGCCAGTGCAGATGCATTTATGGTATTGCCTAAAAATGCGCAAACCGGCACCACCTGGACGGACTCAATCATTACTCCCGGTATTAAAACCTATCGCAATTTTACCATTACAGGCATGCAACAAAATATTGCCACCGTTGCATTAACAGGTACACAAAACACCAATACCACTGTATCCCAAATGGGTATGGAAGTAGCAGTGAGTATGCTGTTAAAATTAAATGGGCAAATTAAGGTAGATGCTGTTAGCGGCATAGTGGTAGAAAAAACATATACTGCAGATGGTAGTGGCACTGCAGATGCCTCTGGTATGTCTATCCCCATCACTACCAAAATTACCAGTAGTACCAATGTGCAAAAATAAATAAAGCCTTACGGCAGGTTGCCCATCACTGCCCCATGGCGGTGGTGGGTAATTTTTTATTCCCTCTTTTTTGCATCCAGTAATAAGCAGTGCTAACTACTACACATAAAGCACCCGTAAGCCACCAAAGCAGCCGGTAGCTAAAATGCTCTGCTATTTGTGAGCCTGCCATGGGGCCAGCTATTTGCGCCACTGCCCAGGAGGTGGTGTATAAGCCTGCATATTGCCCCCGGTTATTATTATTGGTACGGGATATCCAGTAACTGTTCATAAATGGCATAGAGAGCATTTCGCCAATTGTTACCACCACTATCGATAACAAAGCAATAAAAGCTGCTGAAATGATCCCAACATTTAATAGTACAAAGGCAAGCCCCACCAGCAATACACCAAATGAAATTATATTTAGCCGGTGCCAGCGCCCATCTAATCGATACACAACAACCATTTCGATGGCTACTATCAGCAGGCCGTTTACGGCCATTACTAAGCCTATAAAACTTTCTGATAAATGTAATTGAGTTTTATAATATACCGGTAGTATGGTAAACAGTTGAAAAAAACACATGGCAAACAATACCTGCAAACCAATAAAAAAAAGGTACTCCTTATCCTGATATACCGTGGGCCCTTTATACACCGACAACTGTTTTTTACTGGTGGCATTGTTTTTTGATGGGGCTAATAACAGGTACAGCATAATGGCTGCCAAAATATTGGTAATACCATCTACCCAAAACAACAACTGATAACTTTTAGAAGCAATTAATCCTCCCATAGCACTGCCTATAGCCCACCCCATGTTTACTGCCAGCCGGTTTAACGCAAAGGACCGGGTACGGTTTTCCTCACTGCTATAATGTGCCACAGCCACTGAATTTGCCGGCCTGAATGCCTCATTAATCATGCTAAGAAAAAAAGTAGTGATGCAAATGCCGGTATAACTTTTAATTAGCCCCAATAAAATAAACAGCAGCCCTCCACCTGCCAGCGCTACCATTTGTACATAATAAAAGCCAACTTTATCTGTAATTTTTCCACCTAATAATGCTCCTATTACAGAGCCTGCACCAAACAAACTCATAACAATACCTGCCTTGCCAATACCAACACCAATATACTGCGTCATGTACATGGTTAAAAAAGGCACTACCATCGTACCACAACGGTTTATAAGCATTACTACAGCTAGTAGCCATGTACTGCGTGACAAGCCGGTGTAAGCATTTTTATATAAGCTGATGGTTTGTGCTATCATGGTTGTAATGGTATACCGCACCTGCTTAATTGCATGGATGCAGATAATAATTACATAAAGTTTGCGGCTTTGGGTATGGCTTCAAATGCAGCAGTAATGGAGGCTGGCGGCAATGTTAGCTTGCGTTGCAAGGTATCTATCCATGCACCATCTACTGTAAGCACAGCACATAAAGTTGCTGCATCTTTAATTAATTCATGCCGGATGGTCCATCTGGAAAAATCCTGTGTACATTTTTCCAGGTATATGTTGATGGATATGTTGTCGCCAAAATGTATTTCTCTTTTAAACACACACTCCTCTCTAAAAATTACTGGCCCAATATTCAGTTGCATCATTACTGCAGGTGTAATGCCATGCTCTTTTAAAAAAGTAATCCGGCTAAAAGCGGCAAAATCGTAATATACCGAGTGACGTAAATGAAAGTTGGGATCCAGGTCGCTCCACCTTACTTCTACTTTTTGCGAATATGCTTGCATAAGCCAATAGTTTGTACAAAACTAAATTAAAAAAGCTCCCTGCGGCTGCAGAAAGCTTTTTCGAAATACGGTAATATTTAATTACAGGTTTAGCACTTTATCTTTTGGATATTTTACACTGTAGCTTACCCGTAGTTTTTTTGTTTCACCCGGTTGCAGTTTTAATGCCCAGGTTAATACACCGGTTTCCGCATTTTCTGCAGCAGCCGATTTTTCAAGCAGCTCCACCTCCACTTCTTTATTTTGCGATAAGGGGTACTGATCTTTTAGTAAAAAATCAATTGGGTCTTTTTTATTATTTTTTACGGTTATCTCGTAGGTAAACACCTGTTTTTTATTGGCACCTAAAAATTTAATACTACTAAAATCTACCAGCTTCTCTTTTTTTACTACTACCCTTTTATCTCTTCCCATGGTAAGGTTAAGTGTATCTTGTGTGCTGGATGGGTCGATAAAAGATTTGCCAATATAGGTACCTTCAAAAATAATATTGGCTTCGCCGGGTAGCAGGTTTAGTTTTTCCCAATCGGGTACTTCGGCCAATAAATACACTTCTTTATCCAGCTTGGGTACTGCATAAAATTTGCAAGCCGCTGGCACTTCGTATTCTTTTAAAAAAGCAGTTTGAGCCTTTCCGTTAGTAGGCACATCGTAAGGCAAATCAATTTCAAATGTTATATCCAGTTCTTTATCTGTAACAGAAATATAATCGTCCAGTCCATCTTTTAGCGATACAACAATGGCGCCTGCACCAGCCCTGGAGCCGTATAAAGCCTCCGCCTCTTCCTCCTTTATGGTTTGTATAGAGGCGATAACCGAAGGATTGATTTTAGCAAATTCAGTTGCAGACATTTCTGCACCATTTACAATATACAAAGGCTCGTTGCTGCCATCTAAACTTTTTGAGCCCCTGACTTTTACAGACGAATAACCCGTTACCACTACCTCTTGCAAATTACTTGATGCTGGCACCTCGCCTCCATTAGCATAGCCAATGGATTGAATAGTATTGGCCTTGGCCAAAGCCTGGTTATAATATCTTACCGGGTTTATATAACTTAAAAACCAGCTTTTTAACAGTGGAGCAATATTGCTTTGTGAAGGAGTGGAGGTAGACAGGTTAAGCTTTACCTGCTTCCAGTCTATCCCCGTTGTTTGAAAAATTTTGGCCCTGTAAGCCAGCTTCAACGGTTTTTTTATATGCTCTGCTTTTAAATCATAAAAAGGTGTCCAGTAGGCATTGGCAGTAATATAAGTTACAATAAAATCGTACCTGCCTGCCACTGCTGCATTTAACTGTAAAATAAGTTTTCCAGCCACCTTACTATTTTTCTTTTCCTCTTCTGCCAATTGATTTTTTATTCTTGCTGCCTGCTGTTGCAGCTTTATATTTTTTTGACGCAATGCTGCTAACTCTGTTTGTAATTCGGCAGATTTTGCTTTGTAATAGTCCATTAGCTTTACAAGCTCAGCTACACTTAAGCCCGTTTGTGCACCTTTAATTTCTTTATTGGCTTTTAGAACCGCAACCAGGTCGGTTATCAAATCTATGTTAGTATTATTTTTTGTGATGGCTTCGTTTACCAGTTCCAACGAATCTTCCAGCATTGTTACAAATCCTGCTTTTGACTCCTGCCTTAAATAATCTGTACCAAACTCCACACCCATTACGGTTACTGCACCGCTGCAGTTTACCTGCAAACTGTTAATGTCTATATTGTTACTGATGTTTTCCAGTATCAACTCGTTGTTTCCATTGTGCAAAGTGGCTTTTGCCTGGTGGTTCATTTCGGCACCTTGCCTAAAAATAGTAACCGCCTGCAAACTTGCTTTAACAATATTGGGCTGCTCACCGTTTGTTGCTCCTGCCCATAAATACGTATACAGTAAAATGGCTGACAATAAAAACTGTTTCATAAAATTGATTTTATAGCCAGATGCTTTTTTTAAACTAATTACATAAGCAGCAAAAAAAATAGTTATGCTATTGTAGTATCAACTAATACGCCCATTGTGTTTTTAACAATGGTTATAGCAGTTGCTATGTGAGTGCCTAACATGAGTACAAAATTTTATCCATAAAAAAAGCCTGCAGCAATGCAGGCTTTTTTTAGGCTATTGATTGTATTATTTGTACAACAGCTGGTAGTATTCATCTGCCATACGGTTACTATCAAACTGTACCTGTACATCCCTCATCCCATTTTTCATAATCTGCCTCCAGGTGTCTTTATTATCGTAATACAATGGCAATATCTGATGTTCGAGTATTTCGTACAATTGATTTAAATCGTACTCATCCTGCTCTTGTACATGCACTTTTTCGTACTCAA
>JBDKJT010000104.1:0-15795 GCA_039796475.1 Bacteroidota bacterium
TGCCCGATGGCCTTGTAGGCCTTTTATTATTGTTGCCGGGATTTACAGCAGGCCTTGTTTTGTCGGGCCTAAAGCTGTTGCCGCCACCAATATTATTGCCGGGGCGGTTTGTAATACCGGGCCTTGCTACGCCCGGTCCACGGCCGGGGCGATACAGGTTGTTGTGGTTGTTATTAAAATTACCACCGGGCCGGTTATTATATGGCCGTGGCCTGTGATGGCCATAGTATCCACCATGATATGGAGGCCGGTATGGTGGACGGTACATTGGGGGCCCAAACCATCCGCCGCCGCCCCAGCCCCATCCGCCCCAGCCGCCACCCCAGCCAAAACCGATGTGCAAAAAGCCAATATTAAACCCGTAAGACATGCTCCATCCAAACCAGGGATTATAGCTAAAACCAAAACCCCAGGTGCAGGGCCGTGGGTAATAAATACTGCCAAACCAGGGCCGGTAATAAAACCCTGTACCAAATACAATTACAGGATCGCCCTGTATATAACTGCCCAGGTAGCCTGCGGTGTAGCCTGCAATCACATAATCGCTGGTGGCTTCGTATATGTGTACAAATTTTGAATTATAAGCAGCCGATCGGGCAGGTATTTTATCTACTTCTGCGGGCCTTTTATCAGCTACCACCCAAGGGCCTTTGGCGTTGGTGCTTATATACCATACGCCATTATCCAATGCATAACAATCGCCACCAGCTTCTTTTAAAACAGTAAGATTGGCGTTTACTGCCAGTTGCAGGTTGCAGCCTTCAATTGCCTCAAACGAAGGTTCTCCATCATAGTTTACCGTTATCTTGGCTGTTTTACGGTCTATCTTGGCCGTTTGTGGTATCTCTGCATCAATGATGGCTTCTTCTGCAGCATCGGTGCCAGATACGCTTACCAGTACATTGTCTTTTTCAGAGCCTTCTGGTATCTTCGAAAAATCTGCAGGCAGTTTGTCGGGCTCGTTAAATACCCATGGGCCATTCAGCGAAGCAGATTTAAACCACCTTCCGGCAATCAAAATATATATTTGTCCATCGGGTGTTTTTAAAATATCGTTGTTGCTGTTGGCTACATATTGCAGGGAGGTGCTGTCAATTTTTTTAAATTCAGGTTCGCCTTTTGTTTGTATTAACTCTGCCGGTTCTGTACTTACAATAATATCAGTAACCTGTGGTTTGTCGGTTACGGGCTTATTATCGTTGTTTTCTTTTTCCTGTTTTTTTATTTGATCGTTAATAGATTTTACTTTTTTAGACATGCCCGTTGCTGCCACCCAACCTGTGGTAACGGCCATTGATTTGTACCATACGCCGCCCAGGTACATATTCCATTGGCTGCCCTCTTTAAAAATAAGGTAAGGGGAGTTGGCTACCCTGTCTGCATCCAGGTTTTTATCTTTTTGTATACGGGGTTCTCCATCCAGCAATACCAAGGTGGTAGGCTTGTTTTTTACAATAATTTTTGGAGGTTCGTTATTGTAAATCTCTGCATCAGGATGCTCCTTTTTTATGGCGGCTACCAATTGATCGAGTGAAATGGTTAATTGCCATTTAGGGATTTCGGTTTCTAACAGCGCTACCAGTTTATTTAGTTTTGCTGTATCCTCAACACCAGCAATTTTTACAGTATTAATTTTTACCGATTCCAGCGTAGCGGTACGATTGGCTTTGTCTGTAAACAAGGTAGCTTCAAAAAAAATGGCCCCAAACGTTAGTTCGTCGGCCGATTTTTCTTTACCGGCTATAGCCGCTTTGCCGGTAAGTTTATTGCCGGTAAGTTCATCTGGCTGTGGCTGATAGATTACAATTTTACCACCGGTTTTTGCCAATGGAATTTCCCTTGGCCATTGGGTATCTTGTGCCCATACAACCATGCAGGTACACAACAGCATGGATGCAATTGATAGGATTTTTTTCATAAAAAAATATTAACAGGTGTTGGGTTATACTTACAAACTTTTGTATATCCATTTAAGTTAAAAAGAAAAGCAAATACTACAAAAAAAATGTAGTTCCAAACCTTAGTGCGTAAGCACCCGTGGTAAAATTGGGGTTGTAGCCAAGGTTTACTTTTACCTTATTCGGTTTTACAATTTTATTAAGGCTAAACTCTGCTGCCCAATTACTGCTCCAATTGCCATTGATGTGTAAAAAAGTAGGCAGGGGGTTTATAAACATAAAGGTTGTTTTATTAAACCTGTAACTGCAATTAAACTGCAGGCCTAAACCATTAGCAGCATGTTTTAACAATGGTGGAATTTTATCTGATGCCGGCTTGGTGATATGCACATAGCTAAGCCCCGGAAAAAGCGATAGTTTTTTTGAGAGCAGCAGGCCAAAAATTGTACCTGCAGATAACGTCCAGCTGCTGGAGCCTAACCCGTTTTCAAAAGAGCCAGTAGGGGCTGTAACATCCAGTAAAGTGCCCAAGGCAATAAATTTTTTACTGATGTTTCTTTTTAAAATTTTAAAGTAACGTGTACGGGTGTCTGTAATGCCAAACCTGCCCGTGCGGCTGTTGCGCAAGGCCAGCATTTCAACCAAAATAAGATTATTGGCATTTAGAGCATATTGTACATTTATACGGGGCCCATACAGGGTTTCGTTTTTTTCATGCTGGTACTCTACCCCTGCATTTAACTGGGTGTACAGGTTGGTGGGTTTAGATGGGTCAATCTCTTTGATGGCACTTTTACCACTGCTATCTTGCCCTTTAACACAGGCTAGCCCAGTAAGCAGCGTAAGGCACAATAAAATTGATAAGTATTTGTACATGGATGGCAGCGGTTATTGCTTTTTTATCAGGTGCTCACTCTCCAGTTGTTTTAAAAGCGTATTGGTATACGACTTGCTGAATTTTTCCAGGGAAGTAGGATTAAAAACTTTTGATTGTACCGACCACATTAACTCTTCCGACGCTACATCGTATAAGTTACTTTGTAAAAAGTAGGTTTTATCGGTACTGTAATAGCCGGGTTGAGATATTGTAGGGTAAAAGTGACTGTAGTAGCCAAAATAATTGCCGCTCCAGCTATAGTAGGGCATAGGAGAAAAAACGGTATTGCCCGGTGTGTAGCGAATATCTTCGGATTTGTTTAGCATGGTGCTGATAAACACGGCATCGCATCCACTGTTTTGTACGGCGGCTGTAATGGCTTCTTTAGTTGGTTTTACAGGGTCGCTTAGTTTAATGGGTATTACCTCTGCACTTTTTACAGTGGCATAGCCATACTCATTGGCCTTGGCAGCAATGTCCGATTCCAGCCTGTCACGTGCAGATACATCTGCAGTCATCACCACTATAAATATTTTGCTGTACGATTTGCCCTGCAGTTTTTCTTTATTAGCCCATACGCCAGTGGCATTGCCAGAAGTGCCACAACTATAAAAAGCAATTACCAATGCAGCCATCGCTGCCCCTAACAAAATTTTTTTCATGAAATAAAATTAAAAATTGAGTGAATAAAAGTAAAGGTATTAACAAGCAGGCCTATCCTGTTTTTTTAAATACTCGGATGGCGATTTACCTGTTATCTGTTTAAAGTTTTTAAAAAAAGTAACCCGGTTACTAAAACCACATTCGGCCGCAATGGCCTCAATGGTATAGTTTTTCCACTCACTTTTTTCGATGTTGGCCAGCAGGTATTTTACCCGGTAACGGTTTAAAAACTCTCTAAAACCCATGCCGTACTCCTTATTTATAAAAGCCGATAATACATAGCGGGGAATTTGCAGGTCGGCTACAAGCTGCTCTAATGTATACTGCGGTTGTAAAAATGGTTGCTGTTGGGTAAAAAACGAGTCTACCATTGTGCGGTAGCGTTTAACTTCCGCTTCGTTTAAAATAGTTACTTCGGCCGGGGCAATATTAATACTGCCGGCCTTGCTAAGCCTGGCCAGGTTTGTGTTAAAAATATCATCGGCATGGTAAGTATTGCTAGTAGGGCTAAGGCCGTATAAAATACGGGGGCGTATAAAAAGATTCAGGCCTATTACTAAAACAAATAATCCCAGCGTAATATCTATGCTAAAAACCAGTGATAGTTTAAATATGGCGGCTACTGCACCCAGCAAGGCTGCAAGAATAAGGGCGAGCAGCATGCTGTTTAACTGGGTAAGCCATTGCAATATCGATTGGTTGTTTTGCAACTGTGATGAGTTGCTTTTTTGTTGGTACCCTTTTATCAGCCGGTAATTAAGTACTGTAAATATTATAGACCAGCCCACCCTTAAAAACGAAAATAAATAAGCCGGTAGTAAACCTTCTTGCTGGCTATTGCGTAAAAACCTGTTTTGATAGTATTGCTGTAAAAATTGGCTTTTTTGTAAGGCAGGCATACTGTAATAGGGCCATAGATTGATAGCGTAAAGCAGGCAGGGCAATAGTAACAACCAATCTTGTTTTTTTAGCCGTCTATCAGGGCTGATTACAGACCGTGTGTACAAATAGGCCAGTGGCGCAATCAGTAACGACAGGGGTAATAAAACTTTGTGGTAAGCAGGGTGCTTTAGGTACCACTGTGTGTTGTATAAAAGGCCATTGATGTTTAATAAAGATAAAATTACCAGCAAGGCAATCAACAACAGATTGCTGTAGTTTTTTTCTTTATTTACCCATAACAAAATAGCAATAGCCAATGTTGCCAATAATAAAGCTGCCGATTGGCAAATGATACTAACTAAATCCATAAGCAATAACATTTTGGGCGGTTAATGATGGATATGGAGCAGTAAAGCAAAATAAACGGGATAAGTAAATATTTACACTTTAATCGGTAAATATCTATTCGTTTATTCAATCAATTAAGTTTTCTAAGGTAGTTTATCTTTTTAAAAAAGGCACACAATTGTAAATAGTAATGTAAATAATCGACCGAAAAAGTAAACGGATTAAATATTTTTCCAAAAAACGGAATTTCTCCAAAATAAATTTTCTCTTTCAGCGTTTATAGTCAAAGCCTTAGTACCAATACAAGGATTTGAACAAAACTGGCTGCCTGGTTAGGCTCATTTCCGCCCCGCCCACCTATTTATGAAAACTGCTGAGGTATAAGTATTTATTAATTAACCAATGTCCATGCAGACAATCTTGTATACGCTTACAAAAAACCTTGCTTTACTGTGGTTTTTTATTGTTGTTGCCGCTTTGCCGGCATACGCACAACCCACGCAACAGCAGTTAAACGAACTGATGCCCGGGTCTGTTAGTCCTGTACAGATGACAAAAAGTGGATTTGAAAGCTTTTTTAAAGACAACAACCAAAAAAATAATAAGGGAAGCGATAAAAATAAAGAAACACCAGAAATAAGAAAACGGCTGGAGAATAAAACGCTTGAAAAAGACAGTACCCAAAGTGATAATTTTAAACGAACCAATTACCGGCCTGATGATACATATGGTGCCAATGTTTTTCAAAATATAGCCATGTACGATGTGTCGGAGTTATCTATTCCGCCATCCGATTATCCAATAGGTGTGGGCGACCACATCATCGTATCGTTATGGGGCGGCGGCGAGTACCAGGAGGATTATATAGTAGCGAGGGATGGCGCAATTTTCCCCTCGGGGCTTGGCAAAATAACAGTGCAGGGGCTCTCTTTTGAAAATGCACAAAAATTAATTTATGCCAGGTTTAGTGGTGCAGTGCCACAGGGCACTAATATACAGGTAACACTCGGGCAGCCAAGGTCAATCAATGTAAATGTGGTTGGCGAAGTGGCTAACCCGGGCCCTAAACTAATTTCTGCTTTTTCAAATGCATACAATGCCATTGGCCTAGCAGGGGGTATTACCGATTTTGGTAACCTGAGGGAGATTCAGGTAAAAAGAAACGGCCGGGTGATAGAAGTGCTGGATATTTACAAATACCTGCATAGTGGCGATATGGGCAAGCGTATCTACTTACAAAACAACGATTTTGTGCTGGTGACCTTTGTAGAAAAAAAGGTGTTGGCCACCGGGCAGTTTAAGCGCCCCATGTTTTACCAGCTAAAAAAATCAGAAGGTATTAAAGCCTTGATGCAATATACGGGTGGCTTTACTGCCGATGCCTTTTCATCAGGGGTAAAAGTAATACGCACCGAAACGGAGCGGCAGGTAATACACGATGTAAATGCCAATGCCATATTAAAATTGCAAAACCAGGATTTTGAGTTACAAGATGGAGACATTGTAAAAGCAGATTTGATAAAACCCGGTATAGTAAACAAGGTTGAGTTAAATGGCGCCGTAGCCTATCCTGGCGTATACGAAATAAGGCCCAACGATCGGTTATTTGATATCATTAACAGGGCCGGTGGTATTACCAGTAGCACCTATTTGCCCCGGGCATATATTTTTAGAGGAGCAGGCGATTCTACTAATATAAAGTCGGATAAGCTAGAAATAAACCTTACCGATTTTAATAAAGATAATTTAGCCAGCATCAACAATGTATTACTGCAGCCTAATGATATTATCCAGCTATTTTCTAATAGTGAGTTTGGTGAGCAGCAATTTGTTTACATCGATGGCGAAGTACGTAAAGAGGGTAAAGTACGCAAGTATGGTGGCATGACACTGCAAGATTTGCTCTATCTATCTGGTGGCCTCAAGCCATCAGCCGAATTTGGCCGCTTAGAAATTGCCAGTATAGTGGATATGGATTCTGCACAAAAAGGGCTAAAGCCTACCCGTACAGTTGTGCGTTCGTACAGTATCAACTCTAGCCTGGAGTTGGATACTGCGGCCGCAAGGGTAGCATTAAAACCATACGACCAGGTGCATGTACGCAAAAACCCATCTTTTGCCATGCAAGAAAATATACAAATACTGGGGCTGGTAAAATACCAGGGATACTACCCCCGGTTAGATAAATACGAAAGGCTTTCTTCGTACATAGAGCGGGCTGGCGGCTTAATGGAAAATGCCAATATTGGCGGCGCAATGCTGTATCGTAAAAAAAGCGATTATTTAAAAGACAAGCTTACCACTACTGCAAAAGCAGCAGACACACTCAGCCGCACAGGTAAAGACAGCCTGTTGCTGCAAAGCCTGGATGAGCCCGTAAGCATCGACCTGTATAAGGCATTAAAAAATAAAGATTCAAAGCAGGATATTGTATTGCAGGAAAATGATATCGTTTATATCCCCGAAATAAATCCTTTTGTAACGATAAGGGGTAGGGTGCAATCGCCACTAAAAATAGCATTTGATAAAAACCATACCAGCCTGTCGTATTACATAGATAAAGCCGGTGGATTAGGTATTAAACCCTGGCGCAAGCGTATTTATGTTACCTACGCCAATGGCCGCAGCAAGCGTACAAAAAACTTTTGCTTTATACACTTTTATCCAAGGGTAGAGGAGGGGTGCACCATTACAGTACCCGAACGGCCAGAAGGAAAAGATTTTAGTGGTAACGTGGTGCAAGCCATTACTACAGCCTTGCCCATTGTAGTTACCTATTTGTTATTAAAATAATAAACCCGTTATAGTGAACAGTAAGCAACTGATAGTACAAAGCATACAACGTATACGGCGCTATAAATTTTTAATAGTGGCAGCAGGTTTGTTGCTTGCGGTGCTGGCTTTTTTTTATGCCAACAGCAAGCGAAGTACATATACCGCCAAGGCAACCCTTTTTCCCCTTACATCACCTACAGATAATGCTATATCTAACAGCATGCTCAATGGCATACTGGGGCTAAGTGATGCCCCCAAATCTTTTTCAAACGAGGCTACTATTAATATTATAGAGTTGGCTTTAAGCCGGCGTATACGGGAAGCCGTTGCTATTACAAGGCTGCCACAATTTGACAATAAACGAGTAGCAGAACTATTGATTGCCGATATCAACGAACATCAATCGCTTTTTGCAAAAGCGGTAAGTGTACCTGCCGATAGTACGCTGCTGGCTATAAAGGGTGGCGAACTTTTAAAACCCTTTATCAATGCTAAAATGAGTAAAAATGGTGTGCTGGAGTTTTATTATACCGGCACCAATGAAGCATACATAACACCGGTAAGTAATGTGCTGATTGAAAAACTATCTGCATTTTATGTAGAACTTAAAAGGCAGAAGGCGCTGGATGATTATAATTTTACCCTGGATAAAATAGATTCGTTGCAGCGCATGATAAATATGGTAGACAGGGATGCTATCGGCATGCAAAAACGAACCATGTTTACACCCGGGGAATTATTAGAATATGCCATCCCCAAAGAAAATATCAGTTCAGAAAAAACAAGGATTTTGCGCCAGCGGGATATGTACATCAACAACCGGGATGAAGCCGTATGGCGATTACAAAAAGTAACGCCGATTATAGCCGTGTTAGACAAACCCACCCCTCCTTTTGATAAAAAAACGCAGCCTTTTTTTCTGCTTATCATCATTGGATTTATTGGCGGTTGCATCCTTGCCACTTTTATTGCCCTGTTTAAGCCATTGCTGCAATACGCAAAGCAAGAATTTTATAACAGTATTACCGGATAGTAGTTACCTAAAATAGTAAGAGGGCCCTTAAGGGGCCTTTTTTTATTCTATCAATCGGGGAATTGTTCATTTAAAAAATAAAAAAAAAGTTTTTTATTTTTTAAATCTTCTCTATTTTTAGTTCACTTTTTACCGCACAAAATTTATCGGGGTAGTATTGGTACTAACCAACCATTAAAAAATTTAAAGCATATGACATTCAATCAATTGTTTGACCTTAAAGGGAAAGTAGCCATTGTAACTGGTGGTGGCAATGGCATTGGAAAAGCTTGCTGCGAAACGCTTGCGCAAGCAGGAGCAGCCATAGCCGTTAGTGATTTAAAACTGCAAGATGCAGAAGCTGTAGCAGCACAAATAAACAGTGCTGGCGGCAAAGCAATTGCAGTAGAATGTAATGTTACCAAAGATGAAGATTTGGTAAGGCTTGCCGAAACTACCGTAAGCCAACAGGGCGGCATCCACATATTGGTAAACAATGCTGGTGGCGGCGGCGGTGGCAGGGAAAATCCGTTTAAAATAACTGTGGATGATTTTGCCTGGGTATTTAAGCTAAATGTTTTTAGCGCTTGGCGCCTGTCGCAGCTTTGCGTACCCCATATGAAAAAAGATGGCTATGGCAGCATCATCAACATTACCTCTATGAGTAGTGTTAACAAAAGCCCCAATATGAGCGCCTATGCCGCATCTAAGGCCGCCATGAATCACATGACCTGCAACCTGGCCCACGATTTTGGGCCCGAAGTTCGTATCAATGCTGTTGGCCCGGGTGCTACCAAAACAGCTGCCCTGGCCTCGGTATTAACGCCCCAAATAGAAGCCACCATGCTGGCCCATACACCTATTAAAAGGTTGGGCGAAGCATCCGATATTTCGGGTGCTGTATTATACTTTGCGGCACCCATTTCGGAGTGGGTGAGCGGGCAGGTAATATTTGTAAATGGCGGAGGCGTACAAACGCTTGATTAATCTTAAAAAAATAAAAAATAGCAATCATGACAAACATTCAATCATTGTTTTCATTTGAGGGTAAGGTTATTATTATTACAGGTGCGGCAGGTGCAATTGGTAGTGCTGCTGGCCATTTGTTTGCCTCACTGGGCGCAAACGTGGTAATCTCCGATTTAAATGAGCAGGGCGCTAAAAAAGTAGCAGAAGAAATTGAAAAAGAATCTGGCAAAGCCACACTCGGTATTAAAACCAATGCTACGGTAGAAAGCGACCTAAAAGCACTGGTAGATGCAACCCTTGCCAAATTTGGTAAAATATCTGGCCTTATCAATAATGTGGGCTGGGGAGCCAATACACCTATCTGGGGTTCTGATACGGATAAAATGGTTCAATCTTATTTATTAAATACTGTAGGTGGATATAACCTCACAAAACTTTGTATGCCTCACCTGGAAAAAGAGCCAAATGCATCTGTAGTATTTTCTGGTTCGATGGTGGGTGTGTCGCCATCGCCCGAGTTTATTGAGTACAGTACGGCTAAGGCCGGTTTGATGAATATGGTAAGAAGCATGGCCGTGGTATCAGGGCCAAAAGTTAGGTTTAATACGGTTTTAATAGGCTCGGTTGATAATGGCGAAGCCACATTAAAAGCAGGTTATACTCCACAAATGCTGCAGGCCCTGGCAGATATGTTTGTAATGAAACGCAGGGGTGCACCTATTGAAGTGGCATACGGAATGATGTTTTTAATGAGTGATGCTGCCCAGTGGATTTCTGGTATTGATTTACGGATTGATGGTGGCGGCAGTTATAAAAGTAAAATGCCCACAAACAACGATTAGGCATTACTAATGTAATAGCACGGGACAAATAGCTTGTGTCCCGTGCAATTTTTTTGCAAGTATTTAATACACACTATGAATGCCAGGATAGTACTGCTAATTGTATTCGTTGTTGTTACAGGTTGGGTATTTGGGCAACAACAGCCCGTTGAGCCAACTGTAGCAGGTTTGCAATTTTCGCCTCAAAATGCCGAAGGATACCCCATCAAATCCGTATCCATTATTTTGCACAAAGCCGAAGGCAAATTTTTAGCCGACTCCGCAGAAACGGCTGCTTTTTACAATGCTTTTCATATTAAACCGGGTGGTATTTTCAGGCAGGCATTGGCAGATTTAGCCATACTTACCATTGAAAAACAGCCTTACATAAAATCGGCTAATTACCAATTATACAATACCAGCCAGGCCGATCCGGTGATGGTGCTGGTACATGTTTTTTTTATAAATACGGATGAAACAAAAAGCAGCCCGGCAGGTAAAGGCATGCTGAATACACATTCTTTTAAATCGTTTCCGGTATTGTCCGAAACCGATCACTCAAAACTAACTTTTATACTTAACGGCGGCTTGGGGTTTTTTAACGAAAGCAATGCCTTGTTTGCTAAAGGCCCAGCGTTTACCCAGGGCAATCCAATTGCAGATAACCCTGCTGTAAAAGGCGAACGGTTTTGGGGAGAGGTAAACCTGGAGCCCGGCCTGGCCGGCATACTGCGGCTGGGTAAATCAAATATTTATGGATATGGCGCTGTATCGGTACTTTTTTCGGGCAGAAATACCACGGACATATATTCTAACAGCAGCGCTTTTTTTACAGATGTAGAGCGGATGTATGCAGGCTTGCTGATAACCCGTTTGGGGAAAAATAAAAAAACCAATATCGATCTTTCATTTGGCAGGCAATTTTATCAGCTGGATGATGGATTTTTAATTTCAAAATTTTCTGGCTCAGCCAATGCCGGTCCACGGGGTACGGTATACCTCAATTCCAGAACGGCATTTGAAAAAACCGCTTTGATAAAAATACAAAGCGGCCGCTGGACGGTAAACGGATTTTTTCTTGAACCACAGGAGTTATTTAAAAACAGGCAATCTAACACTGCTTACGCAGGTGGCACATTAACGTATAATGATAATGGCCATATCAACACCGGCTTTACTTACCTCCGTACAGTTGGGGGTAGCTCCCGGTATAATACGCCGCAGGGTGCATTTGCCAAAAAAGGCATGTATATACTTAATCCCAAACTGTATATTAAAGATATCAGCGGCACTGGCATTTTTGTAAAATCTGAGTATGCTTATCAATTACACAGTAATTACAATATGCGGTCTAACGCCTGGTATATTGGGGCTGGTATGTCTAAAAGCAAATGGAAATATCGTCCATCCTTTTACTACCGGTATGCATTTATGAAAGGAGATGATAGCACAACTGCAAGGTTTGAAAAATTTGACCCTGTGTTAACCGGCGGTTTGGGCAATTGGGTGCAGGGTATTAATTTTAGAAAAGTGAATGGCAATGGAAACTTTATATCGCACCGGGTAGAGTTTAAAGCATACCTGAGTAAAGCCTTTGAATTTTCTATTGATTATTTTCATCTTTCGGCTAACACTCTATCTAACCTGGGTGCACTACCACCCATCGCTACACTAAAAGCAAAAAAATATGGGCACGAAGTAACGCTTACCACCCGCTATTTTTTAAACAATCATTTTATGCTTTTATGCTTGCTATCCCATGCCAAGCCTGGAGATGCAATAAAAAATGCTTTTGATAATAAAGGAGTATATAGCTGGACATCGGTGCAGTCGTCGTTATTTATGTTTTTTTAATAACAGGGCGATATGCAGTGCAGCATAGATGGTTTAATAAAACTAAAGAGACTTGGAAAATTATAAACAAGGAGTATAATGCCTATTGTTAGGTAATAATACGGAGCTTTTCCTCATAAAAAATAGAAGTACTAAAACAAAGCAATATGTCAACTAACAACACCGATGCCGGTTTAAAAAAACAGGCCATTATTGGCGGTTCCACCAATGCCTTTACCAGTGGATTGTTAAATTGGTTTAGTGTAAAGGATAAAGAGTCGTTATTATTAACAGACGACCTGATATCCAGCACTAAACAAACAATTTTTTCTGGTGCAGTACCTTCGGCCGTTATCCTTGCCTTTTTAATTACCAGCTTAACCTATTTTAAATTTAAAAAAACCGGTAAGCCAGCTTATTTTCCTAAAGTTTTTTTTATGGCATTGCGCCATGCCGTATTTGCATTTGGTGCTGTAACCATTGTTGCAATTTTAATACAACGCTATTTCGGCAGCCTTACCCTGTTGCCCTGGCAATCGGTGTTGGTGGTTGCAATCATATCAGGCATTATTGGAGGAACGGTAGATTATCTTACCAAAAGAGAGTTGGTGTAAAAGCCTGTGAGCAATACTTTTACAAATGGTTAAAGGAAAGCTTGTCATATTCTTCAAGGCCTTTATCGGTAAAATGAGGATGGTAACAGTACAATAGTAAACTTTGCAGGTAGGTAGCTTTTACATCTTTATACTTTTTTTCGTTATCGTACATATCATAATAAATCACCCATTGGGTCATCATATTTACATACACAAAAATAAACGAGTTAAAGTGAGCATCTGTTAAAATATCTTTTTTTAAAATGCCCGATTTTACCATGCTTTCTAACCGGTTTTTTATACTTATTTTATTTCGTTCAAATGTTTTTTTTATGTGCACTGATTGTTCGTGTTGAGAGGGGCTTAGTACGTTTAAATAGATAATGCCACACCTGTATTGGTATTGTATATCCATGATGGCGGCAATAACCTGCAAATAGTCTTTTAACAAAGCAGACTGATATTGGGTATACATGCCTGCAATTGTGCTTTGCATTTGCTCCTCGTAATCAGCCATGATGGCTAAAAAAAGGCTCTCTTTGGTAGGAAAATGGTTGGTGATTCTTCCTTTTGGTATAGATAAAAGCTTAGAAAGTGTTTCAAATGTAAGGGCAATGCCTTTTTCGTTAAATGCAATTCTGGCATTATCCACAATTGTTTTACGTGTAACAACTCCTTTTTTTTCGCTTTTCATTTATAAGGTATTTATCACTCTATACTTTAATGTATCCTTTAACAAGCTATCAAGCCTCTTTATAAATGATAAACATATTTTGTTTAATAATTAATGCAAAAATAACATGAATAAATGAACTGGGGATAGGTGTTGCTTAAGCTTTTTAAAAAAACATTTCATCTAAAAAAAGTACTCTTTTATGTTATACAGTCTTCCATCCTGGGTAGTAGTTGCTGGTCATTTTGCTTTATTACTTATAGCCTTTTATACCGGGTTTAAATTAAAGGGCCGGTCAGGCTTAAATGCAGATGCCAATATGGGCGGCAATCTTATTATATCCGGTACATTATTATCGTTGTTGCTGGGTTTTACTTTTAACAATGCAGCCGATAAAGCACAAAAAAGAAAATTGATTTTTTCTCAAGAAACCAATGCCATCTCCTCTTGCTTTGCCAATGCCAAACTATACCCCGATAGTTGCTACGGTGATTTTAAAAAACAACTACTGCAATATGCCAATTTTAGAGTGGAGTATTTTAACAATAGCAGTAACGAAGATTTAATTGCAGCATCGCTTGATCAATCAGATTCTGTAGCAGCTATAATTAGCGATCAGATGGCCACCTACTCCCGAAACGATAAAAATATATTAGCTACCCAACAGATGGTGCCAGCAGTGAATGCCATGCTGGCTGCAAGAGATGAAAGAGAAACCTTTCGTACAGCCCGGGTACCTGTTGCAGCGCTTAAAATGATGCTGTTGCTTAGTTTAATAATCAGCTTTGTGAATGGAGCTGCCAGCCGGGAGCCCAAAACATATTGGTATGGGGCACTGGCTTTTGCTTTACTAATTGGTATGACGCTCTTCTTGATTTTTGACCTTGATACACCTGCCCAAGGGCTTATTACACTGGATAGCGAGCAGGCCAAATTAATTAAACTATTAAATAGCATTAAATAGCAGCTTCAAACAGTTTAATCATCCGTAATTTATAATTTTTTAAAAAATGCATCCGCTCTTTTTGGTAAACAAAACGCACCGATCCTGTATCCGATTTGTATTTTTTGCATTACTACTTGCTAATAAAAATTTGCAGGCCCAAATGCTTACCCCGTTTAACACCCATACCGTACAATATTTAAAGCCCGCTGGCAACATATACCCAGTAAATAAAACGACACCCAAAAAAAGATTTTGGAGAGCCTCCGGCGAGCTGATGGTTGCACAGCTAATACCGTGGTCGGTAAATAAATTTGTACGTAAAGCAGAGTTTGCCAATATATCTTTTTCAAGCATTTGGCATAACCTTGGCAACTGGCAATGGGACGATAATAGTTTTAACACCAACCAGTTTGCACACCCCTACCACGGTAATTTATATTTTAATGCCTTTCGTACCAATGGTTATAATTTTTGGGGTTCATCACTGGCTGCATTTTCAGGCAGTTTTTTGTGGGAAACGTGTGGCGAAACGCATCCACCTGCCCCCAATGACTTAATAAATACCAGCCTTGGTGGTATTGCTTTAGGCGAAATGACGTATCGCTTATCGCAACGCATTTTTAACAACCGAAGCCATGGTTTTAAAAGACAGGTAAGTGAAGTGGGCGGCTTTGTTGTAAACCCCATGGGTGGCCTAAACCGGGTAATTGATGGACAGTGGGGCAGGGTTACCAATACCGATCCTTACGAAAATGCGCCGATGGCATTAATGGTAGATATGGGTGGCAGAAAAGCAAATGCTACATTTAAACAAGCTGTAAATAATGGCAAAGCGGAGTTTTATACTAGGCTGCAATTGTTATACGGCGAGCCTTTTAAAAATTTTAATAAGCCCTTCAGCAACTTTTCGGTATTGGCCGAACTCGGTGCCGATGATTCGGCCAAATTAAATACACTGCAGGTAAATGGCTTGCTGTATGGTAAGCAAATGGGTGCTGGCAAAAGCAGTAACAACTTTTTGTTTATCACCATGAATTACGATTTTTATAAAAATGCCGTACTCAATTATGGCGCTCAAAGTTTTACTGCTAAGTTTTTATCTGACAAAAAAATTGGTAAGCGGTCGGGGATGCAATTTTCGGGAGGCGCCGGTATTATTGCCCTTGCAGCTGTACCCAATAAATACCTGTATTATGGCGAAGGCCGTAATTACGATTATGGCCCTGGAGTAAATTTAAATGCATCAATAGGCTTTAATATTGCTAACAGGGTTTTTTATAACCTTGCTTATCGGGGCAGTTGGTTTAGTACCATCAATGGAGCCCGCTCTAACTATTTTTTGCATACCTCTACCAGCGAGCTAAGGGTAGCTGTAAACAAACATTTTTCCATTGGTTCCGAGGGTGGTATTTTCCAGTTTAAAGGCAATTTTAAAGACTATGCCGATTATGAAAATAAGTATAAATTTTTGCGCTTGTATGCCGGGTACCGGGTAGTGTTTT
>JBDKJT010000105.1:0-19350 GCA_039796475.1 Bacteroidota bacterium
TATCGGGTATGGGTAGTTTATTTTTTAACAGTGTAGTAAGTGCAGCCAGCTTAAGGTCGTTGTCTTTTGATTGCAGTAGTTTATTAAAAAAGCGTGGCACAGCCTCGTTGCTGTTATAAAAGGGGGCTAATAGTATGGCACAATCCTTTAGGGGTTGGCTGCGTTGGTTGCCACTGTAGTTGTAGGCCGCATCGGGGGGCATGGCATAGCCATCCTCGTTGTTGTCGTCGTTTTGTTTGTAGGCGTCTGTCTTTTTTTCTTCTTTGGCTTGTTGTTTTTTTAATTCCAGCCGGGCATCAAAATATAGTTTGCTGTAATAGCTGCTGTATTGGTTGCCCTTTACAAGGCCACTATCTACCAGTTGTACCAGTAAGCCGGTAACATGTTTTTGATAATCGGGTACCGATGCCAGTTGTAATATTTGGGGGTACAGGGTGGCGGCCAGCAAAAGGGTATCTTCAAAATGCTCAAACAACGATTGGTAGGCATATTCATTATCGTATACCGGCGGATCTTGCAATATCAGCTCTTTAAAAATAGCAGCAGCACGGGTGGTTTTGTGGCGGGCAAGGGCTTCCAGTATTTCGTTTTGAAAAAGGCTGGTATCGGCCACCTGCTTATACAGTTGCTGCAGGTAATTGGCTATAAAGGGTTGGGTAGTATCTTTTATATAACCCAGCTCGGCAATGAGCTTGGTTTTTACTTCAATATAATCTTTATCTGCCGGCGATAGTTTATTAATGGCAGCTACCAGCATGGGAGTGCCCTGCTCACCAAAATACAAATTGCTGATAACTTTACGGGCATGCGTACGGGTGAGGCTGTCGGTGCTAAACAAGTGTGTAAAAAAAGTATCGAGCTTGCTTTTAAAAATAGGGGCGCTTGCAGGTGGTGCTGCTGCAAAGCTGCTAAAAAAGTTACTGGTAAAAGGGCTTGGGCTGGTAAGGGTATCGGTAAGGCTTACCAGGCTGTACAGGTAATTGTTTTTTAGCAGCAGTAGTTTGTGTATGCGGCGTGATGAGCCGGTATCTGCTAATACAAAACTGCAGCCCATCGATGAATCCGGCCGGGTAAAAAACTGTTTGTTGGTAAGCAGCAGGTCTGTTTTATCGTAATGTTCTTCTATTTCGTTGGTCCAAAATTTTGCACTGTCTCTTGGCATGTAATACGTGGGGTATGCTTGTATGCTAAGGGCTATCATTTCGCCGGTGCTATCGCTGTTAAAAGTGGCAAAACGCTTGCGTGGCCAGTAAGTAAAATTGCTGGCATTGTTTACCTCTTTAGCTGCTTTTTCGGCGGCAGCCCTGTAGGCGGTGTCTACAATAGGCCATACCGGTGTGTTGGCGCTAAAGTGCAAAAAGCTATCGGTATAGTTAGTCGTATGGCTGTACTGGTAAGGCAGCAGTTTAAAAGACTGTATAAATTGCCGGGCATTGCTGCCGGTATCTTTACTGCGGATAGCAATGGCGTAATAATGCGGCCCCTGTATAATATAGCGGGCGGTAACGATGCTGCTGTCTTTCATTTTTTCTATCACATCCAGGCATGGATAGCCCTGGCAAATGCCCGGGGTACGTTGCAGCTGGTATTCAAAAAAATCGGGCGACCTGAAAGATTCTTCTACCAGTTTAATATCAAAACTATCTTCTTCTAAAAATTTAAAGTTGTATACCGATTTTTTAAAAACAAGATAGGCATTGCCGGTAGTGGTGTCCTGTGCCTCGTACTCCCACCGGTTCATATCATCGCTTGTATTGGTATTAAGGTATGCGGTGGGTGTATGCGGAAAGCTAACTGCAAAGCCACCTTGCGCAGGGCGGTACAATAGCGGAGTTGCCGGCAGCTGTTGCAAAGTGATGGAAGACAAAAACCTGTTGGCCTCCATGCCATTGGCATAGTTTTCTTTACCACTTATTTTAAAGATGAGTATTTCGGCTGGGGTAATATAAATATGGCAGCGCTGTATATCGCCCCGGCGGGTTTTGTTGGTAATGTCGTAGCCGGGATAGCCATTTTTGCTGATGGCGGTTTTTTTTAAAATTTTGCCGGGTATATTTTCGTACAGCAGGCTGTCAATTTTTTTGCGTACGGCTTGTAGCGGCTGGTATAAAAAAGCAGCATGGGTGCGTAACCTGGTAACCTGGTAATAACTGCCATTGGCCATATCGGCATATTGTCGCCTGTCTAAATTATTGTATTCTTCCTTCCATTCAAACAATGGGCCGGGCACATCCACAGTATAAAATCCATCAGCCGATTTGCGGTTGCTAAAGGTTACGGGTACGGTAGCATTATCGATGGTTTCTTTTTTAACGGCATCCCTGTTGTGCATTTTTACCGGGCGCAGGCGGTAGCCCATTTTACGCAGCAGCTCTATTACGCCCCTTGGCCCGGGCAGGTGTGCAGCACCTACGCCCACAAATAAGCTGCTTTTTTTTACAATGGTATCAATGGAGGCGGCCTGTATTTGGTTGCGCAAAAACATAAACTTTTCCATAAAAGCGGCAGACTGGTTGGTAAGCTTATCCAGCGAATCCATCATATCAAGATCGCCTCTTTTATAAGCGTCTTGTATTTTTTCCATAATATCTCTTACCGGTTCTGCATCATCATCCAATCGTTTTTTGTTTTTATCATTGGCCATATCGGCATAGGCCTGCAGCATTATTTTTTCTGTTTCATAATAATCTTCTACCCCGGTAGCCCTTTTGCCCAATTTTTTGCCTGTTTGAAAAATGTAGAGGTCTAAAAAGGTATCTTCTTCAAAATCTTCTTTGGCTTTGTAGCTGCGGTACAGCAGGCCATTAACAATGGAGGGGGCGGTGCTGAGGGCGCTTTTTAAAGCATCATCATAGGTATTTACAGCAAACGAATGTTGTGTGAGGTAGTTATTGCCGGCGGGTTGTGCATATACAGCATAGTTGTATTTAAGTTTATCTAGGCTGGCCATTTGGCCCTGCCACAGCTCGGGGTTTAGCTCTAGCGCCACCGCATCCACACTTTGTATGGCTGTATAAAACGAATCGCTTAAATGAAAAGCCAGCTTGCTGCTTACATGCATGGTGCCAAACAGGTACGATGGTTTTTTTAAGCCATTGCCGGTAATCTCCCACAACAGGCTGGGGTAAGCAGGGGTATTGTTCTTTTGTTGGGCATACAGTTTAACTGCATGGCAAAAAAAGCTAACAAGCAGGGTGGTGGCTATAAGTAAGCGGCTCATGCAGGTGAAAGATTTGCGGTGTTATTTAAAGATGCAACGAACTGTACAAACCACAAAATAATGTGCAACCCATTCAACATATTTTTAGCCGGGCAGCCCTGCAGAAGGCTGTAGCCAATTCTATTACACAATTATTAACCCGAATACCGTACCTTTGCCCTCTTTAAAATCATGCCGTAACATGATAAGTGCCTTTTTTACATGGGCTACATATCGCTGCTAACAACAGTACCAGGCATGTGATTATCACTAAAAATTATTGATACACATGAAATTAAGCCAGTTTAGATTTGATCTTCCCCTAAACCTCATTGCCCAAAACCCTACCAAAAAAAGAGAAGACAGCCGAATGATGGTTGTACACCGTGCCACCGGTAAAATTGAAGACCGCAACTTCAGGGACATTATTGAGTATTTTGACGACAAGGATGTGATGGTGGTAAACAACACCAAGGTTTTTCCGGCCCGTATGTATGGCCGCAAAGAAAAAACCGGTGCTAAAATAGAAGTGTTTTTGCTGAGAGAATTAAACAAACCCAACCGCTTGTGGGATGTAATTGTTGACCCTGCCCGTAAAATAAGGGTGGGTAACAAATTATATTTTGGCGAAAATGATGAGTTGGTGGCAGAAGTAATTGATAATACTACCAGCCGTGGCCGTACCATCCGCTTTTTGTGGGAGGGTACCGAAGAGGATTTTAGAAAGATGCTTGATTTTATGGGTGAAACACCATTGCCCAAATACATTAAGCGCAAGCCAGATGAAGAGGATAAAGAGCGTTACCAAACAGTGTATGCCAAGCATGAGGGCGCTGTAGCAGCACCTACCGCCGGCCTGCACTATAGCAAAGAGCTGATAAAGCGCCTGGAAATTAAAGGCATCCGCTTTGCAGAAACTACCCTGCACACCGGCCTTGGCACTTTTAGGCCTATTGAGGTAGAAGACCTTAGCAAGCATAAAATGGATGCTGAGTACTACGCCATAGATGATATTGCTTGTGGAATTGTAAATAAGGCAAAAACCGATGGCCGCCGTATTTGCTCGGTAGGTACTACTACCATGCGTAGCCTGGAGTCGTCGTTTACTGCACAAAAGTTATTAAAGCCATCCGAAGGCTGGACCAATATGTTTATCCACCCGCCTTATAATTTTTCGATAGCAGATGCGCTGGTAACTAACTTTCACCTGCCTAAAACCAGTTTATTAATAATGACCTGTGCTTTTGGTGGATACGATTTAGTGATGGAAGCTTATAAAAAAGCCATAAAAGATAAGTACCGCTTTTTTAGCTATGGCGATGCAATGCTGGTAGTTTAACCAATTGCATGATTGCTTAAATATATTAGCCCTCTTTTTTAGGAGGGCTTTTTTATGAGTAATAAAAAAAAAGGGCTGAGATGGAAATCCCGGCCCGTTTTAAATCCAATATCCTATGAAAAACCAATAGTAAAACGCAGGAATGTTGTTGATATTGTGGAAAGCGTATATTTTTTGGAATTTTTTTTTAAAATTTTATTTGATGGAAATGAATAAGGCGCTCCTTTTAGGGGCGCCTTATTCATTTAGTATTAATAATGAGGCTGTTACATGCCAAACAGACCGCTATTTAAAGCTTGCAATGTTTGCTCTTTATAAGTACGGGGTATTAAAACAGTGATATTATGCCTGCTGCCACCATAGCTTACCATCCTTACCGGAATATGATCGAGGGCAGTAAACAGTTTTTTCATCACATCCTCCGTTTCGGTTATTTCATTGCCTACAATACATACAATGGTTTGGTTTGTATCAAGCTCTACAGTGCCAAATGGCTCAAGCTCCTTAATAATGGATTGCAGGTCGGTATCATTATCGATGGTTAATGATACGGCTACTTCGGATGTAGTAATCATATCAATAGGCGTACGGTATTTTTCAAACACTTCAAATATCTTTCTTAAAAATCCGTAGGCTAGCAGCATACGGCTGCTTTTAATTTTTATAGCTGTTATACCATCTTTGGCAGCTACCGCTTTTACACCCACACTGCCGGCCTGCTCTGTAATAAGCGTGCCTTTTGCAGTTGGCTGCATGGTGTTTAGCAATTTTACAGGTACATTGTAAAACTGGGCAGGCCAAATACTGGCGGGGTGCAAAATTTTTGCACCAAAGTAAGCCAGCTCTGCCGCCTCCTCAAAACTAAGTTGCTCAATAGCCACCGTTTTACTTACCACCCGGGGGTCGTTATTGTGCATGCCGTCTATATCCGTCCATATTTCGCAGGCAGAGGCATTAATGGCCGCTGCAATTAATGAGGCGCTGTAATCGCTGCCGCCCCTTTTAAGGTTGTCTACTTCGCCCCTGGAGTTGCGGCTGATATAGCCTTGCGTAATAAATAATTTTTTATCCTGGTATTTGTGCAGCAGCTGGGCCAGTTTAACTTTAATACTGCCTATTTGTGGCTCATCATAATTATCAATGGTCATAAAATCAAGGGCTGGTATCAGCATATGATCAATGCCTTTTTCTTGCAGGTACACACAAAATAGCTTGGTGCTAAGCAGCTCGCCCTGTGCCAGTATATCTTTATTAAGTGCTTCGCTAAAAGATATTTTAAGGATGATGTTTAAAAATTCGAAGTGCTCATTTACAATTGTATGGGCATTTACCAGCCCGGTTTCGGTGCTTACCAGCTGGCTGCAAAAATTGAGATAGTGAGCCTCCAATGCAGCTATTTGATTTTTGGCTGCATTGCGGTCGCCGGCTGCTAGTGCGGTGCTAATTTCTACCAGTGCATTGGTGGTGCCGCTAAGTGCCGATAGCACAACTATCTTGCCCTCATCATCTGCAGTAATTAGCTTTGCCACTTCATGCATTCTTTCTGGCTTGCCCACGCTGGTGCCGCCAAACTTCATTACTTTCATCTTAATTGATTTTTTTTTTGATGAGGTGCAAAAATATTTGTTGTAAGGCATTTTGCAAAAGAAACTGTGTACCCGGTTTTTTATAAAAAAGAGCAGCAAGCTAAAGTAAGGGTAACTGCAGGTTTTGTGCCAGTTGGTTGAGGTCGGCAATTACGGGAGCTAGTAATTTTATACCGTTTTGTAAGCGTTGTTGCTCCATTTCTACTTCTGGCTGGCCGGGTATGATTACTTTATCATAACCATCGGCGGGTGCTGCATTTTTAAAGCGGCGTATCCAATTATCCATATGTTGTTTAAATTCTTGTGCTGGCCTAAAAGCATCAATACGCATTACGCCAAAAAAATGGCCAACCCCTTCGCCAGGCATGTTTTGCGGCATGGGTACATATGCCGGAAACGGGGGCACCCAGGGCCCGTAATTGGCACCGCTTAATACAGCTGAAAAAATATCTACAATAGAGCCGAGCATGTATCCTTTATGGCTGCCATGCTCTTTATCGCCACCCAGCGGCAATAGGGCACCGCCTTTTTTTAAAATACCGGCATCGCAAGTGGGGCCGCCTTCTGCTGTTTGCACCCATCCTGCCGGGGTATCTTCATTTTTGCGTTGCAATATTTCTAGCTTGCCATTGGCCGCAGTGGTGGTGGCAAAGTCGGCCACAAAGGGTTGCTCCTCACCAGCTGGTATGGCTACGGCAATGGGGTTGGTACCCAGCATACGCTCTTTTGAAAAAGTGGGTGCTACCAGTGCGCTGGCATTCGTCATGGCAATACCAATCATATCATGCGGCAAAGCCATCATGGCATGATAGCCGGCGATGCCAAAATGATTGCTGTTTTTTACGCTTACCCAACCGGTGCCTACCTGCGTGGCTTTGTCAATGGCAACTTGCATAGCCGCCGGGCCTACCACCAGGCCCAGGCCTTTGTCTCCATCCAATACTGCGGTAGAAGGCGTTTGGTGTACTATATTGATAGAGGGATTGGCATTTACCCGGCCTGCCTGCCATAGGCGTACATATCCGCTCAGGCGGGCTATACCATGGCTGTCTACTCCACGCAGGTCTGCAGCAAGCAGTGCTTTTGTGGCAATGGTTGCATTGGCAGGGCTGCTGCCCATTTTTAAAAAAATACTTTCGGTAAAATGATATAACCGGGTGTATGAATAATGCTGGGACATGGGTAGCCGATAGTGGTATTTAAATGCGCTGGTACAATAATCCCCATTTATTTAAGCAGTGGTTAGCAAGCTAAAGCGGGGTGCAGTTGATTAAAACTGCAGGTGCCTTACCGTAAGCCCGTTATTGATTAATTGCTTTAATGAGTCGATACCAATTTTTAAATGCCGCTCTACAAATTGAGAGGTTACTTTTTTATCGCTGTCGGCAGTTTTTACACCCTCAGGTATCATTGGGCTATCGCTTACCAGTAATAATGCACCGGTAGAAATTTTGTTGTAAAAGCCTACCATAAAAATGGTAGCTGTTTCCATATCGATGGCGTAAGCCCTTATCTTTTTAAGATATTCTTTAAAGGCTTCATCATGCTCCCACACCCTGCGGTTGGTGGTGTACACTGTGCCCGTCCAATAATCGCAGGAGTAATCCCTGATGGTGGTGGAAATGGCTTTTTGTAACATAAACGATGGCAGGGCAGGCACTTCTGGCGGAAAATAATCGTTGCTGGTACCTTCGCCCCTTAGTGCCGCAATGGGTAATATAAGATCGCCAATTTTGTTTCGCTTTTTTAAGCCGCCACACTTACCCAAAAATAAAACGGATTTTGGTTGGATGGCACTTAGCAGGTCCATTACTGTGGCTGCTGTAGGGCTGCCCATACCAAAATTGATGATGGTAATATTGTTGGCGGTAGCACATTGCATGGGTTTATCTTTACCCACTACTTTTACTTTATTCCATTTGGCAAACATGTCTACATAGTTCGAAAAATTGGTAAGCAGGATGTATTCGCCAAAATTTTCTAATTTTTCACCGGTGTACCTCGGCAACCAGTTTTGCACTATTTCTTCTTTTGTCTTCATCTGTGCTGTTTTAGTTGTTTAGTCAAAATATCTTCTGTAAATCCTTTTCTTTGTAAAAGTTAATTGATAAAAATACAACTTTTTTACAGCAGGTAAATGATTAAACTGTTATATCCACCTTATCAACCCAAAATACGCCAGCAAAATGGGCGGGAGTGGATACTGGATGAAGTAAGAAAAAAATGGGTAGCGCTTACGCCCGAGGAATGGGTGCGGCAAAATTTTTTGCAGTACCTGCTGCAGGCAAAAAGATACCCGGCCGCTTTAATTGCTGTAGAAAAAACCCTTGCGATTGCCGATGTAAAAAAACGGTTTGATATTGTGGTGTATAAAAACGAGTTGCCCTGGATGATGGTGGAGTGTAAGGAGATGAATGTGCCACTCGACGGCAAAGTGCTCGACCAGGCATTGCGCTACAACCAGGCTTTGCAAGTATCTTATATTGTTATTACCAATGGCAGTAATTGCATTGCATATAGTACTAGTGGTACACTGCAGCTGCTGGATGATATACCGGGTTTTTAAAGCTGCTCTTTTTTTGAAAGCATTTCTTTTCTTAACTCCTTAGCCGTTTTTGAGCTGCCATCATGGCTCCAGCCGGGGGGCATAAAAATGTATTTTAGCTTATTGGCAAGGGAAGTATGTTTTTGCAGATCGCTACCCATGCTTTGCCATTCATGAAAAATAATTTTAAAAGGATGGTGGGGATTGCTCAATGGTTTGGTAAGCCCGTATTGTACCGGCACTTCTGGCAGCTCCTCCTGAAATGTGCCCAGCCATTTATCCCAAATGATGAGGCACATGCCCATGTTTTTATCGAGGTATAGTATGTTGCTGCCATGGTGTACCCGGTGGTGAGAGGGGCTTACAAATATAGCCTCAAACCAACGGGGCATTTTTTTGATATATTGGGTGTGCACCAGTATTCCATATATCTGCGTAAGGGAATACATCAGGGCAATATCAACCGGCCTAAAACCCAGCAAAGCAAGGGGTATAAAATATATAAAGCGGTACAATGGCTGAAATACAGACGATCGAAAACCTGTAGTTAAATTAAACTCTTGTGAAGAGTGATGGGTAACATGCACTGCCCAAAATAACCGGCAATAATGATCTGCCCGGTGCTCAACATAAAAGGCAAAGTCTTCCAGTAAAAATAGCAATAACCAGTACAGTACTGCATGCTGTTTTATTTCAAATAGATGATGGTTGTAAAACCATGCAAGTATTATAAATAGGTATACAGATCTAAATAAAAAATCGATGGCCGCATTTACCAGGGTGAGGTAAATATTCATCAGCGTTTCTTTAACACTGTATAGGTTTTTCAACTGAAAATTACTCAGTAATATTTCGCCTCCAATAACCAGTGCATACAGTGGGGTAGAAATAGCGATTAAGGTATTTTCGTTAAAATAAAAAGGCATGGCTGTTGTTGATAAAAAACAAACGGATGATGGCAGGCTAACCGGCAAGCATCATCCGTAATGAGTATACTGTAAGCCGGGTTTTATACCGCCATTATCTCTTTCTCTTTTGCGTCCAGGTGTTTTTCGATAAGCAATATAAACTTATTGGTAAGCTCTTGTATGTCACCTTCTGCACCTTTGGCAATATCCTCACTTAAGCCGTCTTTTTGTAATTTTTTTATTTGCTCAATGGCATCCCTGCGAATATTGCGGATAGATACTTTGGCTGCTTCACCTTCTCCATTACATCTTTTTACCAGCTCTTTTCTTCTTTCTTCGGTTAACGGAGGTAAAAATAAGCGGATATTAATGCCATCGTTTTGAGGAGTAACACCAATATTGCCAGCCATGATAGCCCGTTCAATAGGAGCCAGCATATTTTTTTCCCATGGCTGTATAGAAATGGTACGGGCATCTAATACGGTAATATTAGCAATTTGTGAGATGGGGGTGGGGGCACCATAATATTCAGCCACCAATCCTTCCAGCATTGCAGGGCTTGCTTTGCCTGCCCTTATTTTGGTTAATTCCATTTCAAGGTGGCTGATGCCTTTTTTCATGGAGCTTTCCGTTTCCAGGTGTATCAAATCTAATTCTTCTGACATACAGTTTATATTAAGTGGCTGCAAAACTAAAGAAAAGAATAATAGGCAGCACTTTAATAAGGCTGCCTATTATAATAATTATGTTTTTGAACTAAATAGTTGTTACTCTGCCTCCACTACTTCGGGGGTAAAAGTTAGTATTTGCCTTGCCTTGATAATCTTTTCTTCGGGTACCAGGTTTGGCTTGCCCTGCAGGCGGCTTTTGGGCCGGCTGTAGTAAATAAGGGCTATTAATGAGGTAGCGATGGATAATAAAATACCGATTACCATGGTGGTGCCAAGGTTGCGTAAGGCAAGTGTTAAAACGATAAAGCCAATATTAGCACCTACACACAAAAAGGCAATCATTTTATGGCTAAAGCCTAACTCCAGTAAAAAATGATGTACATGGTTACGATCGGGGCTAAAGGGCGAACGGCGCTCTAATATACGCAGGCTAAATACCCGAAGGGTATCAAATAAAGGAACGATAAGGATGGCAAAACCGATAGCCGGTGCTGCATCCAGTGGTAATACACCTGTACCGCTACCGGCAATATTGATAAATTTAATTACCAATACAGCATTAAACAGGCCTATTAATAACGAGCCTGTATCTCCCATAAATATTTTGGCTGGCGAAAAATTATAAATTAAAAAACCCACCAGGCTGCCTGCAAGCGAAAATGCCATTACAGCATACATCATCTGGCCAATATAAAAAAAGTAGCTGCCAAATATTAGGGCCGTCATTAAGCCCAGGCTACCGGCAAGCCCATCAACACCGTCTATCAGGTTAAACGAGTTGGTAATAACGATAATGGTAAAAAGGGTGAGTACTATACTGGCCAATTCGGGTATTTCGTATATACCTAAAAAGCCATGCATATTGGTAATTTGTATGCCGCCAAATTTTATGATGATGCCGGCAGCTATTAATTGGCCAATAAATTTTTTAGCTGCAGAAAGTACCAGTATATCATCTTTAATACCCAAGAAAAATATAACAATGGCTGCGGCAATAAAATATTGTAGTTCGGGATTGCTTAACGGCACACCTAAAAGCGTAGCTAAAATAAATCCTGCAAATATTCCGAGGCCGCCAAGTGTAGGGATAACCATTTTGTGCACTTTCCTCTCATCTGGCTCATCAAACATCTTTTTTTCACGAGCTACCTGTATAATTACAGGGATGGCAAAAAACGTAATCAGGAAGGATAAGGCACCACTTATTAATATATTGCTCATGCAGGGGCGTAGTTAAGTTTTTTCACAAAATTCAGCTTTCATCAGGTAGGGAGTATCAACTGGAACTTTTCCGTAATGCAACATAGGCAAATTAGGCCGATTTTTAAAATTATTGCCTTAAAATTTTGCTCGCCAAAAAGAAACATGTCATCAATACAAAATAGGTAACGACAAATTATATAACTTATTATTTATCCGTTAAATGATTTGAATTAATCTTTTGTTTTTGTATCTATTTAAAGTAGGTTTGCCGCACAAAAAAATAAGCAATGACTGATTTAAAAGCAATGGCCACACAAGTACGCAGAGATATAGTGCGGATGGTGCATGGCGTGCAAAGCGGCCATCCCGGCGGATCGCTTGGGTGTACCGAGTTTTTAACGGCGCTTTATTTTAAGGTGATGAAACACCAGCCAGCCCCCTTTTCGATGAATGGTGAGGGTGAAGATTTGTTTTTTTTAAGCAATGGCCACATTACGCCGGTATATTATAGTGTGCTTGCCCGCAGTGGCTATTTTGCAAAAGAAGAGTTAAGTACTTTCAGGCGTATTAATACCCGGTTACAAGGGCATCCCACTACCCACGATCAATTGCCCGGTGTAAGGATGGCCAGCGGCTCATTGGGCCAGGGGTTAAGTGTTGCTGCCGGTGCTGCTCTTTCAAAAAAGTTTAATAATGATAACAGTATTGTATACTCATTACATGGAGATGGAGAGTTGGATGAGGGCCAAAACTGGGAGGCCGTACTGTTTGCAGCTCATCATAAAATAGACAATCTTATTGCTACTGTTGACTGGAATGGCCAGCAAATTGACGGGCCTACCCAAAAAGTGTTAGATCTTGGTAACCTGCAGGCAAAATTTGAAGCATTTGGCTGGCAAGTTGTGCAGGTAGAGGCAGGTAATGATATGGACGCTGTTGTTGCCGGGCTGGAAACAGCCAAATCATTTACAGGCAAAGGAAAGCCAGTGGTGATATTAATGAAAACAGGTATGGGCCATGGTATTGATTTTATGCAAGGCAGCCACGAGTGGCATGGCATTGCGCCCAATGATGAGCAATTGGCAAAAGCATTGGCACAGTTACCAGAAACAGTGGGTGATTATTAGTAACCTTCAACAACAATATGTACAAAGGCTTTCTGTTTTTAGAAAGCCTTTGTTATTTATCGCAGGTTGATGGGCTGGCTGGCTGCTTTACGTGCCGGAAACCAGGATGCTAAAAAAGCAATTAGTGCAGCAGTAACTGCAACCATGATAAAATCGGAGGTTTGTAATTTTACCGGGAAGTAATCTATTAAAAAAGAGCCCCCCGATAGCTTAATGAGTTTAAAGCGAAGTTGTAAAAAACAAACCAGCAAGGCTAATAGTATACCTATGCCGGCACCAATACCACCTAATAATAAGCCTTCGCTTAAAAATATTTTTAGCACCATTTTTTTATGAGCACCCATGCTTTGTAAAATGCTGATGTCTTTTTGTTTTTCCAGCACCAGCATAGTTAAAGCACTAATCATATTAAATGCCGCAATTAAAAGTATGAGTGTAAGTACTGCATAAATTACCCATTTTTCGTTACGCATGGTATTGTACAAACTGGCATTTTGCTGGTACTTGGTTTGCACTTTATAATGAGTGCCCAAAAGTTGCTGTAATTTTTGCTGTACAATTGCTGCATCGGCCTCTGTAAGGGTTTTTATTTCGCAGGCACTGTACTCATCTTGGGCAAAGCCCATTTGCTGTTTTACAAAATCAATATTGGTAATGGCATATTTATTATCAAAATCTTGCTGTATTAAAAATACACCTGCTGCAGTGGCATTGCCCTCGCTAAGCGATTGCATGGGGTCGCTCACAGATACTTTTCCTTTTTTGGGTAATACCAATGTTACCACCGATGGCTGTAACCTTTCATCCACCGTAATACCACCTGCATTTTGTACACCATATCCTACTACCAGGCGTGGCTCATCGGCTGTGCCCGTTAAAAACTTGCCTTGTACCATTTTTGCTGGTACACCACTTACTTTTTGATATTGGGTATCTACGCCTTTTAAATAAACTACACTTTGCAGGTCTTGGTTTTGCAGCAATGCTTTTTCTTCTGCAATCATTGTAAAGGCTTGCACGCCTGCCTGCTGCCTGATGGTTTGTAACTGGCTTTGGGTGAGGGTAAATGTTTTGCCCTGTTGGGGCACAATTTTTACATCGGCATAAAAAGAGCTGTACAGCGATTTTACTAAATCTTCAAACCCGTTAAAAACACTTAATACCAATACCTGGCAGGCAGTGGCAAATGCTATTACACCTGCGGTAACCCAGGCGATAATATTGATGGCATTGGCCGATTTTTTTGCTTTAAAATAGCGCCAGGCAAAGGTTAAATACATGGTATGCAACAAGAAAGATTGATAAATAGTAAGCAAAAACTGTTGCTAATTATAGTGCAGCGTGCTTGCATAATGGCTGTATGTTTTAGTTAAAATTTGCAGCCTGCCGCTTTTGTTATTCTTTTTCTTTATCGCCCTCATCTTCTTTTTTAATTTTATCAAACAGTTCTTCCATCTTAAACACATAATCCAACGTGTCATCAATGTAAAACTTCAGCTCTGGTATGCTTCGCAACTGGTGCCTTACTCTCATGCCAAGCTCTTTCCTGATTTCTTTATTTTTTTCTTCAAACTTATGCAATATGGCCTGGGTGTCTTTTACCTGAAACATGCTGAGGTACACCCTGGCTTCAAATAAATCCGGGGTTATTTTTACCGTGGCAATAGATACCATTCCGCCATCAATCATATTTAAACCCATCCGGCGAAATATATCATTCAACTCTTCATTAATCAATCCTGCCACCTGTTTTTGTCTTTTGGTTTCCTTCATCATATCTAATCTGTTTAAGCTGTAAAATTAGGCCTTTATTGGTTGCATTAAAATAATAAAGGCGGCATATATATACCGCCTTTATTGGATAGTAACCATTTTTATTAATCGATATTTTCAATGATACCGGCAATGCCCTGGCCACCACCTACGCAGGCGGTTACAATGCCATATTTCTTTTTAAGCCGTTTTAAATCGTTTAGTAGCTGAATGGTAAGCTTAGCTCCGGTACAGCCCAGCGGATGGCCAAGGGCAATAGCGCCACCGTTGATGTTTACTATATCGGGGTTAAGGTTTAATTGCCTGATAACAGCCAGCGCTTGTGAGGCAAAGGCTTCGTTTAGCTCCATTAGGTCGATAGCTGCCATTTGCATATTGGCTTGCTTTAATACTTTGGGGATAGCTTCCACAGGGCCAATACCCATTACTCGGGGGTGTACCCCGGCACTGGCACAGTTTACCAGGCGGCCAATGGGTTTTAAGCCAAGTTCGTTTACCATTTTTTCGCTCATTACAATTACAAAGGCAGCGCCATCGCTGGTTTGAGAGCTATTGCCCGCCGTTACAACTCCACCGGCTGCAAAAGCTGGTTTTAGCTTGGCAAGGCCTTCTATAGAGGTATCGGTTCTTACACCTTCATCCGTATCTACCACATAGCTCTTTTTTTGTATTTTGCCCTTGTCATCCAGGTAAGTTTGCTCTACCGTAATGGGCAAAATGCCCGATTTAAAATGTCCTTCTTTGATGGCATTGGCTGCTTTTTGATGACTTTGCAGGCTAAAAATATCCTGGTCTTCCCGGCTTATATTGTAGTCTTTGGCCACAGCTTCGGCAGTAAGCCCCATGCTTAAATAATAATCGGGCTCGTCTTTAGCAATGGAGTAAGCAGGGGATGTTTTCCAACCGGCTGTAGGTACCAGGCTCATGCTTTCGGCACCACCGGCAATGATGCATTCTGCCATACCAGTACGTATTTTAGCAGTAGCCATAGCTATACTTTCGAGGCCGCTGGCGCAATAGCGGTTGATGGTAATACCGGCAGCATGTATGCCTACCGCACGGGCGGCAATAATACGACCTACCTGCAGCCCTTGCTCCGCTTCTGGTACAGCATTGCCTACAATTACATCATCCACTCTTTTGGGGTCAAGCTGTGGTACGGTAGCCAGCAGGCCTTTTATCACATCAATGGCCAGGTCGTCTGGGCGGGTAAATCTAAACCCACCTTTTTTACTTTTACCTACCGCCGTGCGGTAGCCGGCAACGATATATGCTTCTTGCATGATAGTTTATTTTTGTACCGGGTGGCGTTACAATCCCAACCTCCCCAATACTGGTGAATACTTTTATGGCTTTAGCTAATCGATAGTTGTTTATGCAACTTTCTACTTCAAAGTTAGTAGTTCCATTCAAAAAATCAAACTCAATTATCTTTGCAATCCATGTATCAGATTATACGGTCTTTTTTGTTTCTTTTTAACCCTGAGTGGGTGCATTATTTTAGTATGAACAGCCTTAAGTGCTGGTGCAGGCTTCCTTTTGGTAAAGCTATACTCCGGGCAATGTTTCAGCCTACAGGCAACCAGGGCTTTTCATCATTTAAGCTGCAATTTACCAACCGGGTAGGTTTGGCAGCCGGGTTTGATAAAAATGCCCGCTATTTAAATGAGTTAGAAGCGCTGGGTTTTGGTTTTGTAGAAATTGGCACCGTTACCCCCAAAGCACAGGCAGGTAATGATAAACCCCGATTGTTTCGCCTGCCGAAGGATGGAGCACTTGTTAACAGGATGGGGTTTAATAATGATGGTGTAGCAGCCGTGGTAAACCGGCTAAAAAAATGGAGGGCAAGCCACTCATCACTCATTATTGGGGGCAATATTGGTAAAAACAAGGTTACCCCCAACGAAGAGGCCTGGATGGATTATGAAACCTGCTTTAGAGCATTGCACCCTTATGTTGATTATTTTGTAGTAAACGTTAGCAGCCCCAATACACCCGGGTTAAGGGCACTGCAGGAAAAAGATGCCTTGCATAAAATTTTAACTAACCTGCAGGCAATCAATGTATCTGCTGCTTTTGCTAACCCAAGGCCTATTTTACTAAAAATAGCACCCGACCTTACCCGGGAGCAAATTGATGATGTAATTGAATTGGCGATGGAAATAAAACTGGATGGGCTGGTGGCCTGTAATACCACTATTAGCAGGGAGGGGTTAAAAACTGCAGCATCCCAGGTTGAAAAAATTGGAGCCGGCGGCATAAGCGGCCTGCCCGTAAAACAACGCAGTACCGAGGTTGTGCAATACATTTATGAGCAAACCAAGGGCAGCGTGCCCATCATTGCCAGTGGCGGTATTTTTAACGGAACAGATGCAGCTGAAAAAATACAAGCAGGCGCTGGACTGGTACAAGTTTGGACGGGATTTATATACACGGGCCCGGGTATTGTAAAATTAATCTGCAAAAAACTTTTAAAACATTAATTTTATTAAGATTAATTGTAACCTATTTTTTAATCTTAAAAATTACGTTTATGAGTGAAGAAAAAAACGAACAAAGTTTTTTAGACAAAGTAAAGGAAGAACTAAGTGAACTAAAAGAAAAGGCCGAGGATGTGTGGGATAAAGTGGAAGATAATGCAGAAGAAGTGTGGGACAAAGTGGGCGACAAAACAAAGGCTGCCTGGGAAGCCACCAAAGACAAAGCGGCAGAATTAAAAGAAAAATTAGAAGACACTATTGAAGAATTGCAGGGTGGAGATGCAGAAAAAGCACCAGCACCTCCAAAAGAGTAAGTAATTAAAAAGCCGCAGCCATGCGGCTTTTTTTATTGATTTTATTGAGCCAGCCGGCTGTAATATATTTGCCAAAATATTTTATTTAGTATGGAACATTTATTTACTACCGAAAGTATCATCAGCTTTATTGTACTGGTAATACTGGAGATAGTGCTGGGTATAGATAATGTAATATTTGTAAGCCTTATTTTAAACAGGCTTCCGGACGAAAAGGTAAGTAAGGCCCGTAAGTTGTGGATGATAACTGGCATAATTGTACGCAGTTTGTTGCTGATGGCATTGGGTTGGTTGCTTTCTCAAAAAGGAAAAAACCTGTTTAGTATCGGCGATAAAGGCTTTGATTTGGCCAGTATTGTAATGCTGGCGGGTGGGCTTTTTCTTATTTATAAATCGGTTAAAGAAATACATGGTAAGCTGGAAGGCGAAGATCATACCCATGATGCGGTAAAAGAAACGCAGCTAAGCCTTGGGCAGGCCATCGGCCAAATAATGCTGATAGATGCTGTTTTTTCGTTTGATAGTATCATTACAGCTGGCGGCACGGCCAAGCATGTAGAAATAATGATTGCAGCGGTAATCGTAGCCATGATAGTGATGTTTTTATTTAGCCCTGCAATTGCCGGTTTTGTAAACAAGCACCCTACCATTAAAATGCTGGCCCTTTCTTTTTTAGTAATGATTGGCCTAAGCCTGGTAATTGAAGGTTGGGATGCTGAGCAGGCTCATCAGCTTCATTTAAAAAATTATATCTACTTCGGTATGGCTTTTTCGTTTGGAGTAGAAATGCTGAACATGTCTATGCGTAAACGCAATGCCAAAAAACGGGTGGTTCAATTAAACGAACCCAGGTTGTCGGAGCCCGAAAAGCCTTACTCAGACCAAGCGAAGTAAAGCCGCAGCTACCATTGCAGCGGTTTCTGTACGCAGGCGGGTGTTGCCCAATGCCACAGGTGTATAGTTGTTTTGTAGGGCCAATGATATTTCTTCTTTACTAAAATCTCCCTCAGGGCCTATTAAAATAAGTTTGTTGTTAGCGGAAGCATTTACCTGTTTCGCAAGCTGCAGTTTGTTGCCTTCGGCTTCGCAATGGGCAATGTATTTATCCTGCCCGGTATAGTTATTAATAAAGGATGCAAATTTTATTGGCTGATGGAGTGTGGGCAACCATACCTGCTGGCTTTGCAGCATGGCACTTATTAAAATGCTATTCATTCTGTCGTACTTAAACTGTTGTTTTTCTGTACGGCTGCAAATAAGCGGTATAATATCGTTAATGCCTATCTCGGTTGCCTTTTCTAAAAACCATTCAAACCGGCTGGCGTTTTTTAGCAGCGATACAGCTACGCTAAGCTTTGGAGCTGGTGGTGGTTGTGTATGAGTGGCAACGATGGTTACGGCACATCTTTTACGGTTGTTGTCGGTAATTTGGGCAGTAAACAAATCGCCTTTTCCATTGGTAAGCGTAAGTTGCTCGCCATTTTGCATACGCAAAACCTGTACAATATGTTTAGAGGTATCTTCTTCCAGCACCAGCATGCCTGCGCTGGTTATTACATCAGTATAAAAAAAAGGTAAGGCCATAAAATAGTAATGGAGAACAAATTTAAAATTCATTCTCCATCCGCTTTTTAATTAAAATTGTTTATTAAAATGGGGCTTCATCATCAAAGTTTCCTTCATTCATTTTACTGCCCTTTTGTATATAAAGTTTAGCGCCGGCGCTGCCCTCGTCATCCCGTACGGGTCTAAAACTGCCGCCCGGTGTACTGCCGCTGCCAAAGTCGCCGCCATCTTCATCTTCAATAAATTTTTGAATATGCAGCAATGCTTTTAGTTTAATCGTTTCAAGGCTACCATTTCTGTGTTTGGCAATTTTTACATAGGTCTCGCCTTTGTTACTTTCGCCCATTTCGTTGGCGGTAATATCATAATATTCGGGCCTGTATAAAAATAGCACCATATCCGCATCCTGCTCAATGGCACCCGATTCCCTCAAATCACTCAATTGCGGAATTTTAGCACCTTCCTTTCGCTTTTCTACTTCCCGGCTAAGCTGGCTCAGTGCAATAATGGGCACCTGTAGTTCTTTAGCAAGTCCTTTCAGGTCACGGGATATACGGCTGATTTCTTGTTCCCGGTTGCTGTTTTTACCATCGCCGGTACCACTCATCAGCTGCAGGTAGTCAATAATAATAATACCCA